>JAJRTY010000038.1 GCA_024278055.1 Alphaproteobacteria bacterium
GGATGCGCATCGCTCAGAAACGAACAATCGAGGAAGCTTGGAAGTACGTCGGCCATCTCGTAGGAACAATAACGCCAGAGGAATGTGCAAACTACATCAAAAACTCAGGATATGGTTCAATCAAAATGTGAAAGACTCTAGCGCATGACAAACGGGTTGGGCGTATCGGTTGCCGTTGATATCCACACGCTTTTGGTGTGCAGATATTCATTGATCGCCTCCTGGCCGTTTTCACGCCCCAGACCGGAACGCTTGTAGCCGCCAAATGGCGTGGTAAAGCTGACGGCACGATAGGTGTTGATCCACACCGTCCCTGCCTTGAGGCGTTTGGCCATGATGGTGGCGCGGGCGAGGTTTTGTGTCCACACACCGGCAGCCAGACCATACATAATGTCATTGGCAATCGAGATTGCTTCTTCATCGTCCTTGAATTTTATGATCGACAGGACGGGTCCGAAAACCTCTTCCTGGGCAATTCTCATAGTGTTGGTGACATTGCCGAAGATGGTGGGTTGCACGAACCAGTCCCCTGCCCCTTCCGGTCCTTTGGCTGGACCACCACCCAGCAGGCATTCAGCCCCTTCATTTTTGGCAATATCAATATAGCTCAGTATTTTTTCATACTGCCCCGGCGTCGTCACCGGGCCAACTTGTGTATCCGCATCACTGGGGTCCCCCAGCCGCGCAGTGGCAGCAAAACGCACAAGTTTTTCGACAAATTCCTCATAGATGCTTTCCTGCACCAGCAACCTTGACCCGGCAATGCAGGTCTGGCCGGTGGCAGCGAAAATTCCCGAGATCGCCCCCTTGACCGCATTGTCCAGATCAGCGTCTTCAAACACAATATTGGGAGATTTCCCGCCCAACTCCAGCGTCACCGGCTTTAGTCCCGCAGCAGCTGCCTCATAGACTTTAATGCCGCCAAACTCACCGCCGGTAAAGGCTATTTTGGCAACTTTTGGATGCCGCACCAGCGCTTCGCCAACGTCAGCTGCCCCGGTGACAACGTTGATAACACCGGGTGGAAATCCGGCCTGTTCCACCAGCTTCATCAATTCAAGCGTTGAAGCAGAGGTGTATTCTGACGGTTTGATGACAGCCGTACAGCCCGCGGCAAGTGCGGGGGCCAGCTTCCATGTCAGCAGCATCAACGGTGAATTCCACGCCACAATCATCGCGCACACGCCCACCGGTTCACGTAACGTGTAATTGAAAGTATCAGGCTTATCAGTGGGAATAACCGCACCTTCAATTTTATCGGCAAGACCGGCATAATAATAGTACCACTCAGGAATATAAGCCGTCTGCCCGCCCATCTCGGCCATAAGCTTGCCATTGTCGCGCACTTCGGTCTCGGCCAGTGATTTGGCATTCTCCTCAATCAATGCCGCCAGCTTACGCATCAACCGCCCCCGCGCGGTTGCCGTCATGCCCGCCCACTCACCACTTTCAAATGCTATTGAAGCGGCATCAACAGCACGGTTCACATCGGTTTCATTACAAGCCGGAATAGCCGCCCATGGCTTGCCGAGATAAGGGTTCTGGCTTTCGAAGTATTTGCCTGAACTCGCATCACACCAATTGCCATCACTATAAATCTGATACTTTTGAAGGTTATTCATGGAGTTCACTCTCATTTTTATCGTATCTGGCCAGGGGTTTGGGCACAGGTTAAGCAACCGATTGACCTCACGCAACCATTGCCTGAAACTTGGCCTGCAATCTCATCCTTGGTTCGGGGAATTTTGTTCGGCGCGGATTGTATATGTGTTGCTGGAGGAAATACCCCGTAAGGCGAAAACCTTCGGCGATATCGTGGGGTGTGATTTCACCGCCCAGGCTTTGCGCAGCCAGAAAATCCGGCAAGACCAGCATCTTGTCTTTGTAGGGTTGACCCGCATCGGCACTCACCGCCCGGCCTGACTTTGGCGACACATAAATCAGGTTTTCAGCTGTCCCGGTGGCCACACAGGATTTCAAATCAAGCCCGAAACCCAACTCCTCGAGCAGGCCCAGCTCCCAGCGGATCATCAACGCCGGCCAGATGTCATCTTCCTCCAGGGCATCAATAACGATTTCAAAGGCTTCATAGAGGTGTTCGTGCGGTTCGCGTTCGGGGATTAATCCACTCAAGGCACACAGCGAGGAAAGTGCCGCCAGCTTTAAAGGATGGTCCATTAAAACCGCTGCCCGCAGCTTGACCGGCTCAACAGTGAACGTCCCCAGATGTTCGGGCAGCCGCGCACGCCAGGTGGCTATCAGCCGGTTGCCCGGTTGCAACTGGCTGCGCATGCGTTGTGAGCGCCCCCCTCTCACCAGGCCCAGGTGGCGCCCGTGTTTTAAGGTGAAAAACTCCAGCAGCGTGCTGGCTTCCCCATGTTTGCGAAGTGAAAGTACACATCCTTCCTCACTCCACTGCATGCGCCAAAACCTTTATTTCTTTTTTCTACCGGGAAAATTTAGACCCATTTCAAAATAGCGTTCGGGATCTTCCGTCCATTTATCGCGCACTTTAACGAATAAGAAAAGATGCGCTTTGATGCCGAGGCTTTCCTGTATTTCAGCACGGGCCAATTCGCCGATTTTCTTGATCGTGCGCCCCTTTTCACCCAGCACAATAACGCGCTGGCTTTTGCGCTCCACATAAATCACCTGTTCGATGCGGATGGAACCATCACGCAGCTTTTTCCAGCGCGCGGTCTCAACGGTTGAAGCATACGGCAGTTCCTGATGCAGGCGTAAAAACACTTTTTCGCGGGTAATTTCGGCAGCCATCTGACGCACCGGGATATCGGCAATCTGATCATCGGGATAGTGCCACGGACTTGGTGGCATCATACCGGCAAGATGAGTTCTGAGATCATTGAGACCATCACCGTTCAGTGCCGAAATCATGAAGGTTGCTTCAAACTGGTATTGTTCATTACACGCCTGCGCCAGTTTCAGCAGTTTTTCACGTGGCAGGAGATCAATCTTGTTGAGAGCCAGAATGCATTTGTGCGATTGCTGACCCAGTTTTTTGAAAATTACGCTTACATCTTCTTCAATGCCGCGATTGGCATCAATCACCAAAACGATAATATCAGCATCACCGGCACCACTCCAGGCAGCTTCAACCATGGCCTCATCAAGCTTGCGGCGCGGTTTGAATATTCCCGGCGTATCGACAAAGATGATCTGCGCATCACCCTCAATGCAAATGCCGCGCAGGCGGGATCGTGTTGTTTGCACCTTATGGGTGACAATGGCGATTTTTGCACCTATCAACCCGTTCAGCAGGGTTGATTTACCGGCATTTGTCGGCCCGATAAGGGCACAAAAGCAACATCTTTGCGGGGCAGGTTCTTCGCTCAATCGTCTTCCTTCCATATTTCCTCGCGCAGCAAAAATGCTTCAGCTGCGGCTTGTTCGGCATTGCGCTTGGCAGAGCCGCTTCCCGACACCGGCGGCCGGTCATCAACTTCGACCGAAATGATAAAACTGGGCGCATGATCAGGGCCGCTGCGCTCAACCAACACATACTGTGGTGTCGGCAGTTTGAGGCCTTGCGCCCATTCCTGCAATGCGGATTTTGCATCTCTTGGCGGCTTTTTCAGATCTACCAGTCGTTGGCGCCAAAACCGCTCGATGAAATCACGGGCCTGCTCAAAACCGCCATCAAGATAAATGGCGGCAATGACAGCTTCGCAGGCATCGCCCAGAATTGACCTGTTTGTGCGCCCACCGGATTGCGCTTCGCCCGCGCTCATAAAAAGTGCGACGCCAAGATCAAGCTCAATCGCTACCTCGGCACAGGCTTCCTTGCGTACAAGAGCATTAAAGCGCAAGGCCAGGTCACCTTCGTCAGAATCACCATAGGTCTGCAGCAACATATCAGCGACAACAAGTCCCAGCACCCTGTCGCCCAGAAACTCCAGGCGTTCATTGGATTTTGAAACCTGCCTCCGGTCACCGGCACTGGAGTGTGTCAAGGCACGCGCCAGCAGCTTTTGATCGTTAAAATCATAGCCCAGCCGTTGGCACATTTCAGTTAAATTATGAGAGTTCCCCGGAGCCAATCACTTAACCGGATTAAACAGTCTGCCCCAGCGAATTGCCGTTGGCCAACGCCAGATTTCCCAGAACCGCGCTGTATTGTTGACAGAGAAGAACAAAACCTCGGCGCGACCGACCAGATTTTCAAATGGCACATAACCCACATCATTGAGAACACGGCTGTCGGAAGAATTATCCCTGTTATCCCCCATCATGAAAAATTTCCCGGCAGGCACCTTATAGACCTGGGTGTTATCGAGATAACCGTTTTTGCGCAGATCAAGAGTTGTGTAGGTGACACCATTGGGCAGGGTTTCTTCAAACCGGGCAATCCTCTGCACATTGCCAAAGGAATCAGTCTCGGTGAAATCTTCAATCCGCTTGCGTGGCACCGGTTTGCCGTTAATTTGCAATATGCCGCCGATCATCTGGATTTCATCACCGGGAAGCCCGATCAGCCGTTTGATGTAATCAACAGAAGTATCCGTTGGTTTTTTAAACACCACCACATCGCCACGTTTGGGTTGTTCTGCCCAGATACGACCGGAAAACAGATCAAGATTGAACGGAAACGAATGGGTTGAATAGCCATAACTGAATTTTGAAACGAACAGATAATCGCCAATCAACAATGTCGACTTCATCGAACCTGAAGGAATATTGAAGGGCTGATATAAAAACGTTCGGACCACAAGTGCCAAAATCAGGGCATGAATGACAACGCGGACGATCTCGCCAATGCCGCCTTCTTTGGTTTCTTTATCACTAATTCGATTGGTATTATCAGTCATCTTATAGGTATAGCCTGTTTCAGATTGCCAATATGACGGTTTATGTCTGCCTATACAAGGCGCGTTTCACCCCCGAAAAAACCGGGTATAGTTGCCTGAAATCACCACCGGCACACTCAGGTAGCCTGAATAATCACAAACGCTTCGGCCAAAGGGTACTCATCTGTTATCGTGAGCTGAATGTCAACGGTAGATGCAGGGGGTGCAATTTCCTTGAGTCGGGCAAGTGCGCCGCCACTAAGCTGCATGGTTGGTTGGCCTGAAGCCAGATTTATCACTCCCATATCGCGCCAGAACACACCTTGACGAAACCCTGTACCCAAAGCTTTTGAACAGGCCTCCTTAGCAGCAAATCTTTTGGCATAGGAAGCGGCACGCTGTTTGCGCTTTTCCGATTTCTGGCGCTCTATATCAGTAAAAACACGGGCAATAAAACGGTCGCCAAATTTCTCAAGAGTGCGCTCGATACGGCGTATATCTATTAAATCACTCCCAATGCCAATAATCATCTGCGCCCGATATCCTCTAGGTTAAACATCACATGATCTGGGTGTTTTTAGGTTTTTGCGGGCGCCGGGCCTGATAGGCCTCAATAGCAGGGCGAATCAGAAAATAACTGAGAACGGCTGCAACAATCCCCATGGGCACACCGGCAACAACCATCGGTTTGATAATCTGCCAGATGTTGCTGTAGGAATCGCTGAACAATCTCGCCCAGTCCCAATCAAATTCCACCGAATTATGGCCAAGAATGCGATTTCCCAGACTGAGCGTAAACCACCAGATAAAGGGAAATGTAATAGGATTGCCGACAAATGTTCCCAGGGCCGAGGCGATTAAATTACCGCCAAGCACCCAGGCCACCACAAAACCAATAATAAAATGAAACCCGACAAACGGGGTGAAAGAGGCAAAAACACCGGCGGCAAAACCCAGCGCAATAATATGGGGTGTTCCCTTAAGCCGCCAAACCCGGCGCCAGACATAACTTGCCGCTCGTTTCCACCCGTGTGGTGGCCACAACCAGGCTTTCAGACGTTGAAAAAAATCCAATTTTTTGCGGCGAGCGAACAACATAGAGAAACTTAACCCGGAACTCGTCAATTAACGCAACCTGGTCACCCGGTAACACCGGATGGCCGATTTATAAACCTGTGTTCCAATCAGATTACATAAGAAAGGTAACAATATTTAGTGAATGAATTGTGGCTGCGCCCTGTTTTGTCATAAGGCCCGGCCAAATTCTATCATTATGTGATGGCATTATAATTAAATATGACGATTGCTGTTTAAAAATCAAGGGCTCTGGAGCATGTAGTATTTAGTAAGTTACAAAATCACCCTTCTTCATCATCCGCAAACCTGTCCCGAGGATGACGGGTTTACCGGGTTCAAAATAATGCGACACTTATCAGCCGCTAATTCGTGTGATGGAACTGACAATCGGCAGGGCTCTGATTCCGGCAATAATCCGGTTGAGATGCTTTAAATCCCGCACGCCCACATTCATCGTCATTTCATAAAAATCAGCTTCGCGCACCCCCATGGCCAGGTTTTCAATATTCCCGTCGTTTTCTCCTATTGACTGGGCAATCTGGGCCAGGGTGCCAACTTCATTTATGGCAAAAATGGAAATTTTGGCGGGAAAGCGTTCGCGGGAATTTTCACCTACATCCCATACCAGATCAATCCAGCGTTCGGGATCATCTTCAAACTGCTGCAAAGCCTGAGCATGAATGGGGTAAACCGTAATGCCCTCATCCGGCGTAAGTATGCCGACAATACGATCGCCAGGCAAGGCACCGGTATCGGGAGCAAACCGGATCGGCAGGTTCGATCGCTGGCCACGAACCGGCAAAGGAGTGGCTTGACCGGGCAAGGCAACCGTTGGTTTTTCTTCGCTTTGTTTTGAACTTCTAAACGGCCGCAACCGGATAAACCTTCCCAGGTTAAACCAGCGATCCGTTGTTGATTTATTATCGTCGGCAGGCATGTTCTTGGGTTTTTCTTTTGGCGCCAGTGCCGCAATTATATCGCTAACCGGCAATTGCCCCCGACCGACGGCTGCCAGAACACCCTCAAGGGAATTCTGGCCGAGTTTTGGCAATGCCTCAATAAGCGCCTCGTCAGAATAACCATTTTCATATTTGCTGAGATCGCGTGTGAGAATTTCCCGCCCGAGGCCGGTATATTGCGCACGCACGGCATCTCGGGTAGCGCGGCGAATGGCCGCTCGCGCCTTTCCTGTCACTGCATAGCCTTCCCATGCCGCCGGTGGCACTTGCGAGGCCGAACGTATAATTTCAACCTCATCACCATTACTCAGTTTGCCGATCAAGGGCGCATTGCGCCCGTTAATCCGGCAGCCGACACAGCTGTCCCCCACATCCGTATGCACCGCATAGGCAAAATCAATAGGTGTGGCACCATTGGGCAACGGAATCAAAAGCCCTTTGGGAGTGAAACAAAACACCTGATCCAAAAACAGTTCCAGCTTGGTGTGTTCGAGAAATTCCTGCGGGCTTTCTCCCTCAACCAGCATATCAACAAGCTTCTTCAACCATATATAGGGATTCGAATTATTGTATTTTTTAGCCAGGTCAAAAGTGGCAACACCATTCAGGTTCGCACCGTTAATATTCTCACTCACCGGAGCATCAATGCCATCTATATCCTTGTAGAGTGAATGCGCAGCAACCCCGTGTTCGGCAACATCATGCATCTGGGTTGTTCTGATCTGCAATTCAATGCGCTTTTGTCTGGGGCCAACCACTGTGGTGTGAATGGAGCGGTACTCATTGCCCTTGGGGGTGGAAATATAGTCCTTGAAACGGCCAGGCACGACGCGCCAGGTGGTATGCACAACACCCAGGGCGCGATAACAGTCCTCAATCGAACTAACCAGAATCCGAAATCCATAAATATCCGACAACTGCCCCAGCGACACGGATTTGCGTTCAATCTTGTTCCAGATCGAAAAAGGTTTCTTCTCCCGTCCGCTAACCTCAGCCTCAATATTGTTTTCTTTTAGTTTGGCGGTAATTTCCGCTTCAATTTCGCCAATCAGATTACCGGCATCCTTGCGCAAAATTTCCAGGCGCGAGGTAATCGACTGGTAGGCTTCAGGATAAAGCACTTCAAACGACAGGCCTTCAAGCTCCTCGCGCATGTGCTGCATGCCCATTCGGCCGGCCAGCGGTGCATAGATATCCATGGTTTCCTGGGCAATGCGGGTGCGCTTGGCCGGTTTCACATGTTTGATCGTGCGCATGTTATGCAAACGATCAGCAAGCTTCACCAGCAATACGCGAATATCATCAGAGATCGCCAGCAGCAATTTACGCAGATTTTCCGCCTGCGCTGCTTCCTTGGAAACCAGATCGAGCCGCTTGATTTTGGTAAGGCCCTCAACCAGATGGCCGATTTCCGGGCCGAACATCTCGTCTATTTCGGTTTTGGTCGCCCAGGTATCTTCAATGGTGTCATGCAGCAGGGCTGCCACAATGGTCGCATCATCCAGCTTCAGGTCGGTTAGAATGGCGGCAACTTCGAGGGGATGGGAAAAATATGGATCGCCAGAGGCGCGCTTCTGTGTGCCATGGGCTTTCATGGCATAGACGTAAGCCTTGTTGAGCAATGCTTCATCAGCACCAGCATCATAACTGGTTACCCGTTCAACAAGTTCATACTGACGCATCATACCTAGAGCACACAGCAAATTTATTCACGCAGCGATTATGCCACCTGAGCTCAGCATTGCCTATAAAAAGCTACAAGTAGATTACCTAACGACGGTAGCCGGAACCATTTGGTGATTCCATTGGGGCAAGACCTTCGAGCCCGCGCAACAGATCTTCTTCTGACATGCGATCCATCGGCAAATCCATGGCGCCTTCATCTTCGGCACGTAACGGATCAATAGTATGGCCTTCTGCCGTGATCAGCGGCACTGCATCGGGCTCGGGCTCGTCAACTTCAACAAGTTTCTGCATGGAATGCACCAGATCTTCGTGCAAATCACCTGAATCAACAGTTTCTTCGGCAATTTCGCGCAAAGCCACGACCGGGTTTTTGTCATTATCACGATCAACCGTCAGCGGCGCACCTTGTGAAATCGAGCGCGCCCTGTGGCTTGCCAGTAAAACCAGTTCAAACCGATTGGGTACTTTTTCGATGCAATCTTCTACGGTCACACGTGCCATAGTCTGCCTCCACAAATTTCCGGAATTTTTAAATCTGGCCTCTATGTATGCTGCCACGCGGCATTTGGCAAGTACACATGCACCCAAAGTCGTTGATTTTTGCTAATTTTTGCCTAATTCATCCAGCATTTGCGTGACAGTCCTGCCCGAAACCGGGTGTTGCCACAAAGGATTGAGTTCGCGCACCGGCAACAACACAAAGGAACGGTTGTGCAGGTCATTATGCGGCAGGGTGAGATTAAGGCTGTTGTCGGCCCCCTCCATAACAACATCATCGTAGGCGATGATGTCGAGATCCAGCGTCCGTGGCCCCCATTTTTCCCGGCGTTTGCGCCCGGCGGCAATCTCAATTTCATGCAGCATCACCAGAAGCTCCTCAGGCCTCAAAGAAGTGTTTATCTCAATTGCCCCATTTACAAAGCCAGGCTGGTCACTGATGCCATAGGGTTTTGTTTCAATCCAGCTTGAACGCGCCAGCACTTTTGCTCCGTTTTTGGCAATCTCCTCAACCGCCCGGTCAAGAGTTTCAGCCGGGAGCCCCCAAGGGCCGGTCATATTACTGCCAAGACCTATAAGTATCATGCAAAATTCCTGTTAGCCACTGCTGGCAATTGGTCGGGGAGGTTGTATAGTAATTTTCAGAGTTTAATATTTATATTTTTCAACTGCCAATTCATTTTCAAAAAATCAATTTTTTCAATTCCAAGGAATTTCCAGATGAGTATTTATCCCGAAGAACGCTTTGCCCTGTTTATAGACGGAGCCAATCTTTATGCCGCAGCGCGCGCACTTGACTTTGATATTGATTACAAAAAACTATTGACGTATTTCAACTCCCAGGGCCGTTTAATCCGCACCATGTATTATACCGCCCTGCTCGAAGATCAGGATTATTCCCCCCTGCGACCATTGATCGACTGGCTCGATTACAATGGCTATACGATGATTACCAAACCGGCAAAATCCTTCACCGATGCGGCAGGAAACCGCCGTATAAAGGGCAACATGGATATTGAGTTAGCCGTTGATGTCCTCGAGCTGTCGCCGCATCTCGACCACATCATACTGTTTTCAGGTGATGGTGATTTTCGCGCCCTGGTTGAAGCCGTGCAACGTCAGGGCAAGCGTGTCACCGTGGTATCAACAATGAAATCAAACCCGCCGATGATTGCTGATGAACTCAGACGTCAGGCCGATGTTTTTATCGAGCTTAAAACTATCCTGAACGAGGTTGGCAGGCGCCATAATGAACCTGCTGAACATCCCGTTCCGCCGATAGATGAATTGCTTGAATATGGTGATGATGACAGTGTCGATTTGTAAAACTCCAGCCAACCCGCCAGCAAATTGCAGCTTGTGTGACCGGCTTAAAACCTACCGGCTCAACATAAAAAAGGACCACCCCGACTGGTTCAACGCACCGGTGCCGTCATTTGGCAACAACGCAGCCGAAGTGCTTATTGTCGGCCTTGCCCCCGGTATCACCGGGGCCAACCGCACCGGCCGTCCCTTCACCGGCGATTACGCCGGCGATCTGCTCTATGCCACCCTGCTGAAATTCGGCCTTGCCACCGGCACCTATCTCGCCCGCCCTGATGATGGTCTTGAACTGTCCGGGGCAATGATTACCAACGCCGTGCGCTGTGTGCCACCGCAAAACAAGCCAATTGGCGCGGAAATGACCGCATGCCGCCCTTTCCTCAAAGCAACTATTGCCCAAATGCCAAACCTGCGGGTAATTCTGGCCCTGGGCCTCATTGCCCACAACAATACCCTTAGCGCTCTGGAAATCAAACGCGCACCGCATAAGTTCGGCCATAATGCCGCCCATGAAATCACCCGCAATCTGACATTGATCGACAGCTACCACTGCTCACGCTACAATACCAATACACGGCGTTTAACGACCCAGATGTTTGAGGATGTTTTTGTTCACATCCGACATCATCTGGATGGATGAGACTTTATCCATTCAATGACGACTTCAGCGTGGGTATTGGGCGGAAAAATCGGATAAAACACATGTTCAATGCCCCCGGCGTTGATGACAAGTGTCAGGCGCTTATTCAAAGTGAGACCATTAACGTCGAAGGTTGGCAGATTGAGTGCGTTTGTCAGTTTCAGGTTTTCATCGCTCAGAATTGCAAAGGGTAAATGCAGACGTTCAACCACTTCGCGTTGAAACTCGGTGTCTTGAGTACTCAAACCAAAAACATCCGCCCCCAGCGCTTTGAGTTCATTGTAATGATCCCGAAACCCGCACGATTGTGGCGTGCAGCCGCGGGCACCGGGTATAGCTTCCCAGCCTTCGTAAAACACCCCCTCATCAGGACGCCCGGTACGCGGGTAAGCATAGATGATCGTGCGCGCGTTCAGTTTGGAAACATCGACCCTGGCACCATCTGTTGAGACCAAAGTGATATCGGGTAACTTGAGCCCAACCAAATGATCACAAGCCCCGTCATCCACCGGGACAGGCAGATCATCGGGTATTTCATTTAGGTTCTTATCCATCATACTCTCAGTGCTTCTCACGCATGATCCTGGCCTTGTCGAGTTTCCAGGTTCTGTCTTTATCGGACTGGCGCTTGTCATGCAGTTTTTTACCGCGTGCCGTGGCCAGTTCAACCTTGGCAATACCGCGATCATTAAAATACATCGACAGCGGCACAATGGTCATGCCGTAGCGCTGGTTGGCGCCAATCAGCTTGCCGATTTCACGCGCATGCATCAACAGCTTGCGTGGTCGCCGGGTTTCATGATTGTTGCGGTTTCCCGCTTTGTATTCGGAAATGTATGAGCTGAACAACCATACCTCACCGCCCTTTTCGCCCGCATAGGCATCATTGAGGCTCGCCTTGCCTTCGCGCAAGGCCTTGACTTCGGTGCCCACCAGCATAATGCCGGCTTCATACACATCTTCAATCATGTAATCGTGGCGCGCCTTGCGGTTGGCCACGATCACCTTATGACCGGCGGATTTGGCCTTATGACCTCTTTTGGTTGCCATGGTTTTTCCTGATGCCAGCCTTTAATTCAACAGGCCCGCATGCACCAAAGCAGCTTTAACCTGGGTTTTGGTGCTGTCTACCACAGGAACCAGCGGCAGGCGCGTTTCCTCGCTGCACAAGCCCAGCAGCGAAGCTGCATATTTCACCGGCCCCGGGCTGGCTTCCACAAACATAGCGTCATGCAAAGGCATCAGCCTGTCCTGCACTTTCAGTGCCGCAGCAAAATCTCCGCTCAAACACGCATCCTGAAACTCCCGGCATAAAGCGGGGGCCACATTGGTCGTTACCGAAATACACCCCCTGCCGCCATGGGCATTAAAACCCAGAGCCGTTGCATCTTCACCCGACAGCTGAATGAAGTCCTCGCCCATGGCGAGGCGTTGCTGGCTCACCCGCGACATATCCGCTGTGGCATCTTTAACGCCAACAACGTTTTTCAGCTTATACAGGCGCGCCATGGTCTCAACCGACATATCAACAATGCTGCGGCCGGGAATATTGTAAATGAACAGCGCAATATCGGCACTGTCATGAATGGCCTTGAAGTGCTGATAAAGCCCTTCCTGGGTAGGCTTGTTATAATAAGGCGTCACCACCAGAATCGCATCGGCACCGGCCGAGGCGGCGTGTCTCGCCAGCATGATCGCTTCGGTGGTATTGTTTGAACCCGCACCGGCAATAACCGGAACGCGTCCAGCGGCCACTTCAATGGTTATATCAACCACCGCCATATGTTCCTCATGGCTCAATGTCGGGCTTTCACCAGTAGTGCCCACCGGCACAAGTGCGTTAGAGCCTTGTTTTATCTGCCAGTCGACAAAAGATTTGAGTGCTTTTTCATCAATACTTCCATTGCTCATAGGTGTGATAAGGGCGGGTATTGATCCTTTAATCCTGTCGATGGTCATTTCTTTAACTCCAAACCTAAACCGTTTTATTGATAGTTTCTCAAATGCTTTTGGAAATCGCAGCTAACCTAGCGCCAAGGCGAAGCCACTGCAACAGCGTTTGTCTTAATATTCCATCCCAACACGACCAGAATCCTAATCGGTTCAAGCGCTTTTCCTATTGTTTCCACACCCATGTGTCCCCAATTATTCCGTAATGGACTTTTTGATGACATATTAACTCTTTACTGGCTGAGGTTTGCTAGAAAGATCACATGTTTCGACAAACTGACTCGTCGGCATTGTTTTTGGCTGAAAGCGGATAATTTATAATTGCGGTCATTTCAGAAATCCTCACCTTCTCGCACTTTGAAAATCCTGTCGGCTGGTATTGCAGTTTTGAGCCTGGTGATTGCCGAACCACTCAACGCCAACATCATTCAAAGCAAAGTCCCTCTGCCATCACCAAGACCAATTGACTTTTCCGCCAGTATCCAGACCGGCGCTCCTGTCAATATTACAAGGCGTCCCACCGTTGTTTTGAAAACTTCGTCCGGGTCTTTGTCAAGTTCGCAACTCAAGCTTCTCGATCGCGCCATACGCTTTGCCGTCAATGACCAGTTTGTCTCAGCCTTTAAGGAAAGCAAAGACCTGCCCGATCCAGCCGCCCGGATGTTGATAGAGTGGTTATATGTGTTGTCGCCCAAGCTTGAGGCCGGACACCAGAGAATTTCGCAATTTATGAAGTCCAACCCGGAATGGCCGCGCAAATCGATCATGCGCACCCGGGCAGAACAATCCCTGTATAAAACCCGCCCTTCACCCGATGTCGTTTTAAAATATTACCGCTCCCAAACTCCCGTATCTGCCGAGGGAAAACTGGCTCTTGCCCGGGCCTATCTGGCCTCTGGCAATACTGCAAAAGCACGCCGGTGGGTGCGTGATGCGTGGCGTGAAAACAAGATGGGCAAGAGCCTGGAGCGTTCTGCTTTCAAAGAGTTTCGCAAACTGCTCCGCCATTCTGATCTGCGTGCGCGTGTCCGGTTTTACATCTATGCCCGCGACATCAAAGCGGCTCGGCGAAATGCCGCTCGTCTGGGTTCAGGTTATGTTAAACTGGTTTCCGCCGCTCATGCCTACCTCAGTAAATCGAAAAAATCCCGCAGAGCATACTCAGCCGTTCCCGCCAAGTTGCGCAATGATCCCGCCCTGCTCTATGCCCGGGTACGCGGTCTTCGGTTTATGAAGAAAAAAGATCAAGCCCGGCGCCTGATTGCCAAGGCACCTAAGTCACGCGGCAAACGCGGCAATCTCAAACGATGGTGGATAGAACGGCGGCTTTTGGCCCGCGAAGCACTTGCAGACGGTGCCAAAGGTGAAGCCTACAAGCTGGTCTCTGAACATGGTCTGCCGTCGAGCTCAAAATACATCAATGACTATTTAGACGCTGAATTCATGTCCGGCTGGATTGCTCTCCGGCACCTGAGAAAATCCAGCGTGGCCCTCATTCATTTCAAAAGACTTGAAAAAGCCGCCGATGGTCCGCGCAGCAGATCTTCAGCAGCATACTGGCTTTCGCGCACATATAAAATGAGGGGCAACAAAGCGCTCGCCAAAAAATACCTTGAGCGCTCGGCATCAAGACCGCGAACCTATTACGGCCAGCTTGCCCTTGATGGGCTGGGACGCAGCCCGATGCCGATTCCTCTGGGCAGCACCCGGCCCACCGCCCAGAGCCGTTTCAAGTCTTATAATGCCGTTCGAGCCCTGATGTATCTGAACAAACTGGGGTTCACCTCATGGGGTAACAGTTTTTTTGGTCAACTGCCCTATGCGATGAAAAAGCCTGGAGATCTCGCAGCACTATCAGCATTGGCAACAAGCTATGGCCTGCCTCATGTGGCTTTGCGTGTGGCCAAACGCTCCAACAGCATCTATGGCTATGATTTCGGTCGCCTGCAATATCCCACCAATCTATTGCCGCGTCTCAAGAAAATCGGCAGACCGGTAGAGATGGCCCTGGTTCATGCCATTATCCGCCAGGAAAGTGAGTTTAATGGCGCAGCACGCTCTCCGGTTGGCGCCCAGGGACTTATGCAGATGATGCCGGGAACCGCGAAGATTACTGCAAAAAAATACAGCCAGCGTTACAGCCGCAAGCGCCTTTACAACCCCTCCTACAATCTCATGTTGGGCACTGCACACATTGGCGATCTCATTTACCGGTTTAGCGGATCATACATTATGCTGATTGCCGCCTATAACGCCGGTGGTGGCCGGGTAAACGAATGGAACAAGAAGTTTGGTGACCCCAGAACCGGGGCTATTGATCCGATTGACTGGGTTGAAAGCATTCCCTTCAACGAAACCCGCAATTACGTAAAACGCGTTATGGAAAACATGCATGTATACCGCTCCGCTCTCAATGGCGGCAGTAAATTTTCCATGACCGCTGATTTGGCCCGCTTCGAAACCATAGAAAAAATTCCAGTGCGTTCGCGCTCTGGCACCAGCGGCTGTGTTGCTGTTTCAGTTGACAGCACTGATGATGTAATCTGTTGATCCTATGAACAAGCAAAACCAGGCAGAACTCTCTGCCTTTAATATAACGGATGGCTGGAAGGATGTATTCACCACCTCCAAAGATGGCCTCAGATTATATGCCCGCGACTACGGCTACCGGCTCAGTCCCCTGACCCCCGTTGTGTGTTTGCCCGGCCTGACACGCAATTCAAAGGATTTTCATGAACTGGCGATGCACCTGAGCCCGAAACGCCGGGTGCTGTGCCTGGACTACCGCGGTCGCGGTCGTTCTGAATACGACCGCAACTACAAAAACTACACCCCCTTAACCGAAGTTACCGACACACTTGATGTCATGACGGCTGCCGGTATTTCTCATGCAATTGTTGTGGGAACCTCGCGCGGCGGCATTCTGGCCATGGTCATGGCAGTATTGCGTCCCACAGTCCTCAAAGGCGTTGTGCTCAATGATATTGGTGGAGAAATCGCCATTGAAGGAATTTTGCGGATTGCCGGGTATGTCGGAAACATGCCGGATCCAAAAAACTGGAACGAAGCTGTGCTGACCTTGAAAAAAGTAGCCCAGGCCCACTTTCCAACGCTGCCCGAAGATGAGTGGATAACATTTGCCCGCAACACATTTCGAGATGTAAACGGAAAACCCAAAAGCGATTATGACCCGGCTTTACGCCATACATTGCCAAAAATCATTTCTTCCAGCGATGCCAGGATACCGCCGCTGTGGCCTTATTTCAATGCGCTGAAGAATATTCCGACACTGGTTATACGCGGTGAAAACTCGGATCTTTTGACGGCTGAAACATTGGAAAAGATGCATCAGGCGCACGAAAACATGGTAAGCCTTACCCTGAAAAACAGGGGTCATACACCGTTTTTGAATGAAATTCAGGCCGTCGCCGCCATCGACAGGCTCATCAAGCAGATTGACAACAGCTAGAGCACTTCTCGCTTAATCATTCATCAGCTTTTTAGCTTGCGCAATCCAGTCGTCGCGCTCGATACGGCCCTTGAAGCTCAAAAGATCATCCACTTCCCTGACATCCTGCGCACTCCAGCTGGCGATCTGCTCGAAATGGAAAATCCCCAGGCCGTTGAGGGTTTGCTCAAGCTTGGGGCCGATGCCACTGATGATTTTCAAATCATCGGCTTTGCCACCGATTGCTGCATCCAGCCCACGCGCCTGAACCGGTTTCGAAGCCGGAGGCTCCTCAGCCACAGCGGCAACTGCGACAGGTTCTTCACTTTTGGCGCTTTCCATGACCGGTGAAGCCCGATCAGGCACAGCCTGTTGATCGGGCACAGCCTGCTGATCAGACACAGCCTGGCTTTGGTTCGGCGCAGGCACTTCAGCATCTGCTTTGGATGGTGGTGAACAGGTCCATCGGCGCAACATGCAGCCAAGAAAGGCCCCCAGCAACAAGGCCAGAAGGAGCATAAAAAACTGCGATACATATTCATATGTCATATTCAATTCCATTCCTTACCGGCAATGATTGCACACACATCAGCTGCATTTGCATGTAATCCATGCAAACGCAAACCCGATAACAAACATTCCAATCAACCATAATTCCAGATTATTTGTAACAATCTCCATTTGCCCTGTCCTTTAGTAATTTCATGCCCTGAAACCTGTCACAGAATATGCCGCCTGTGTTACAGGCACAAGTAAGACGTTTCATAAAAATAAAAATTACGCGCTTTGTACCATGTTATTATCGACAACCATAGATAGACACTCTAACATCATTGCATATAGGATGCATACAGCAGAGGCCGCCGGTAAATTGAAAAAGTTGAGTATTATCCCCGTCCTCTTGGCTGTTGCCGGTTGCGCTTCGGTTAGCGACAATGGCCGGTCAATCGGATTATCTCAAAGTGTTCCCGTATCATCGACGGCCTTTCTTAAAGATGTCAAAACCATCGTCAGAGAACGTGATTATTCATATGTATCTTTGGCAATTTCAAATCCGATAGACACATCTCACCCTCTTCCCCCAACCATTGAAATTACCACCGGCAGCGGTTTCGTCGTCGATAACAATGGTTACGTGGTCACCGCCGCCCATGTTGGCGTATTAAAGAACCGGGTGGTTATCGCCACCGGTCCCCAGGGCAAAAAATATCGCGGGCGCGTTGTCGCCGTCCAGAGAATTGGCGATATGGCCCTGATAAAACTGGATGACCCTAAACGGTTAAAACCGGTAAATCCGGTGAGTAATCCCTGCATCAAACCCGGGACTTCAATCCTGTCGCTGGGAAAACCTGGATTACGTCGTGATGTTGCCCGTGTGGGCACACTGTCCGAATTGCGCTTCAGCAAACCGGTTCGTTATCTGAAATACGGTTATGATGAAGCCATGGTGCTTAATCTGCAAACCCGGCGCGGGGAATCCGGTGGCCCGGTATTTGACAATTCAGGTGCCTTGATGGGCATGATTGTCAGCACGCTTTCATCGGCGGCAGGAACTTACCTCAACCTTGCCCATGCCATCCCGACACCGGCTTTGGCAAAATTCATCTGCACCAATACAAGTTGCCAACCAGCCTGGCGCAAACTCGTTCAAAAGAAAATGTCAGCCTGCCCGGCACCGGTTGTCGCGTCATTATCAACGAAATCCTGATTTCCTGAAAATTACGCCCGCAAGGCTAAGGCGAAGCTTAGAACAAAAATACCTGACATGAAGCTCCACAAAGCACAAATCAATGTGCTGAGCGCAAGCCAGTGCCCCGGGCGCTGTTCGATGAACTGTGCTTTGATCGCATTCCTCATGACAATAATCGGCCCGGCAAGCACCAGAGTCATGGCGGTAATAACAACAATCGGACCGCCTTCCATCAGAAGCTCAAATTTTATTCGCTTCCCCGTCACCAATTGATAAAAGCTTCCAATCACCCCGCCGAAAACAAACCCGGTGGTGATTGCATATACATAAACCAGCAAATCTTGATACATTTTACTCAACGCCTACTAAATCCCGCATCCGGGCTGTTACATATTCGAATTCGATGGCTTATAATCTGCCGGTGAACTTCACTGATCCCCTCATAAGCAAGCACCATACCAACCCGAAACCGCCTCACCGTTTCATTATTGACCAATCTTGTCACAGCGGGCAACTGTTTACCTCTCGTTAACCATAAAATAATAGCTATATCGTAAGATTGCCCAGGCTTTGGCTTTCAGGGGGCACATTCTGTCTCAAAACAGTACACATTTTTAGCATTGGTTGCGCGCAACATGTTGTCACAAGATAATTATCCCTCCCCTGCCTCGGAACCAAAACCTCAGCCGCGCATTTTGATCGCTGGCCTGATTACAACAGTACTGGCAGTATTCGGATTGATGGCAACGACAACTCAGTTGCAATGGAGATTACCGGTTTTCGACAACGAGGGCACTGCACCGGCCACGACAGTCCCTAATCCTGATGCTTTTCCAGAAAGGCAATCACAGTTGATAATCGACCAGCCCGGTAGAAATATCGTCATTGAAAAATTGCCGGCTGATTATGGCTTTCCATTATCCCGCAATGGCCTGCCGGAATTCTATAAAACCGTGCTCGAACCAGCCGGCAAAGCGACTGACCTTGGCCTGACGCTGCGCCGGGCCCGAACGGGTTTTGGCTACGACGGGCAGGATATTTTTATCGCAGATGTTTCCGGCAACGGGTATGTTTTACATTGCCAGCGCCCCGAGCCAACTTCTATCCGCGCCATGTGCTGGCGCCAACTGGCTGTCACAGACAATACCTGGATACAATACCGTTTTCCGCGTTCGCAGCTAAAAGACTGGCGCACAATTGAACAAATGGTTAGCGCCAGTATCAGCTAGAGCCAGCCTCTTTATCCCCAGCGCCGGCATCATCGCCTGCATCGATTTCCAGCTTGTGCTGTTTCATCAGTTCACCATAGCGCTTCACCGAAAATGGTATGGATGCCATATAGGCCAAAGCCACAGTCGTCAGCACAAACCATGGGTAACTCAGCAGCACTGCGGCAAACAGGACAATCATCACCATACTGGGCAATACCATGTCACGCGGGATATAATTGCCGATGAGTTTGCTGGAAAACGTCGGCACCGGACTAACCAGCATAATCGTTACCA
>JAJRTY010000039.1 GCA_024278055.1 Alphaproteobacteria bacterium
CAGGATTCGAACCTGTGACCTCTGCCTTCGGAGGGCAGCGCTCTATCCAGCTGAGCTACGGGTGCTGTTGTTGGCGCAACTTACGATTAGTCGGGGGAGGGTGCAAGGGGAGTTTCTGTAGTTATGGGGAATTCACAGTTCGAACCAGTTTACTGTTGGACCGAGGTTGTGAACAGATGTTGTGCCGATTTTTCCCGACATGCCCCAGGCGCTGTGGATGTGGCCGCAGAAATGCAGCACGGGCTGTTTTTCTTCAATCGCCATGGTGATCGATTTGCTGCCGTCGTGGGTGCCGTCTCTTTGTAAATCAGCATGTCCAAACGGCGGCATGTGGGTGATGAGGATGGCGTTGTTTGGGCAACAAGCCAGCGCCTTTGACGCTTCTTCCTCGCTTATGGCCTCGTTCCATTCAGCGTTGTTGCGTTGTGGGATTTCGCCCCCCAGGCCAAAGAATGTGATGTTGGCAAGGGTGACCGGTTGAGCGTTGAGGAAATATCCCTGCGGCCACCGGGAACAGAGATTTTGCAATTCGTCTGAGTTGTCGTGATTTCCTGAAATCAGCACTGTGGGCGTATTGGCTGTGCGCAGGATCTCGATGATTTCGGCAGCGCCCTGGCCGCGGTTGGCAAAATCTCCAGCACCAACCAGAACATCTGCATCTGCACTGGAGGCGACAATGGTACGGGCGGCTTCGGCATCGCGGTGAAGATCACTGAAGGCGAGGATTTTCAAGATTGGTACCTTTATGAGAAATTTGAAATACGGAACGATTCAAGAGCTGCATGAGAGATCTCTGAAAACGTTTTCTTAGCACGACCAATATTTTTTTTAAAAAATCTTTCTTTCTCCTGAAATGTGGAAATAATCGGGGAATGACGGTATGGACGTCCGGTATTCATTGGGCTAGTCTGAGGCTTGAACCAAGGCTTAACAAGGGGGCTGTCGAGTGATGCTTACCAGCAATCCATTCGCCGAACTTTCGGCATTCATATCACCTGCCATTATGCAGACCTATATTATTATTATGATATTGCTGGTTGCGGGCGGAACGATTTTTGATGTTATTCACAAAAAGAGTGCGGCATATTTTTTCCGCGCAGCACAAAAATCCAAAGACAGGGCAACGCGGCAGGTCGGCAGCGGCGAAAAGGTTTCTCTCGCCATCCAGACCGCAGTGGTCGAAGGATTGACGTCGGGTGAATTCTGCAACCCGCACCGCCGGATTGCCCACCTTTTGACTATGTATGGCTTTGTTGCCTACGTTGTCACAACCATTATCATGGTTTTTGCCTATCCAACTCTGGCCACTCCGGCACCCGCCATTCTGCCGTTACTGTGGTACCTAGGCGCTTTGATGGTCTGTGTCGGCGGCTACTGGTTCTGGTTTTTTATCCGGGTCGATGTTGCCTCTGAAGGTAATTCCCCGTTTCGCCTGGTGCGGGCTGATCTGTTCATCGTATCGCTCCTGGTCAGCGTGACGCTTGGCCTGATATGGGCTGTCAGTGGCAATGGCGTTTTCCTTGGCCTTTATCTTCTGGCCACCACGGTGTTGTTTGGATCGATCCCATGGTCCAAATTTTCGCATATGTTTTTCAAACCCGCTGCCGCCTTCCAGAAACGGGTGGAAAAGGCCAACGGCTCAAGAAGAAATCTGCCACCGCCTGCCGACAGTCCCGAAAAATTCGGGAGCGCGCGTCGGCAGCCGCAAAATTATTAGTTTTTCCAACCAGTGACCCTCGAAAAAAAAGAGAATGTAACATCATGCCTACATTTGTTTATATGACCAGTTGCGATGGCTGCGGACATTGCGTTGATATTTGTCCTTCCGACATTATGCATATCGATACCACCTATCGCCGGGCGTACAATATCGAGCCCAATTTCTGCTGGGAATGTTATTCGTGCGTCAAGGCGTGCCCGCAAAATGCAATTGATGTGCGCGGCTATGCTGAATTTGCGCCCATGGGCCACAGTGTGCGGGTGTTGCGGGAAGAGGAAAAGGGCACGATTTCATGGAAAATCATTTTCAGGGATGGCCGGGAAAAGAATTTTGTCTCCCCGATCAGGACCACGCCATGGGGATCTATTAAAGGTCCGGCTGAATATCCGGCTCCCGGTTCTGATGAGTTGAATTCCCAGGAACTTGCGCATGAACCTGACGCCCTCAACATTGAAGGGGGATTGCCGGCGCTGAAGCGCGATCAACTCAAGCAAGGCTTCAGGAAAGGTCTATAATAATGAGTTTGTTTTCACAAAGAAAAACGATTTTCGTCGATTCAGATGTTCTTGTTATCGGCGGCGGCATGGCAGGATGTGGAGCTACCTACGAAGCAAGATACTGGGGGCGTGATCTGAAAGTTGTCTGCGTCGAAAAAGCCAATATTGAACGCAGCGGCGCGGTGGCTCAGGGGCTTTATGCCATCAACTGCTATATGGGCATGCAGTGGGATGAGAACAAACCAGAAGATCATGTGCGCTATGCCCGCAACGACCTCATGGGGCTGGTGCGTGAAGACCTTGGTTACGATATCGCCCGCCACGTCGATGCCACCGTACACAAGTTCGAGGAATGGGGTCTGCCGTTCATGAAAGACCCTGAAACCGGGCGCTATTTGCGCGAGGGCAAGTGGCAGATCATGATCCACGGCGAAAGCTACAAACCGATTGTCGCCGAAGCTGCGCGCAAAGCTGCCACTGAAGTTTATAACCGTATTATGATCACCCATCTTTTGATGGATAAGAATAAAGAGAACCGGGTCGCCGGGGCTGTCGGGTTTAACGTGCGCACCGGAGATTTTTATGTCTTCCGTGGCAAGGCCGTTATCGTCTGTGCCGGTGGTGCCTCCCACATCTTCAAGCCGCGTTCAACCGGCGAAGGCATGGGGCGGACGTGGTATGCACCATGGAGCAGTGCGTCGGCTTATGCCTTGCCAATTCAGGTTGGCGCCAAGATGACGCAGATGGAAAACCGCATCGTACTCACCCGCTTCAAGGATGGCTATGGTCCGGTGGGCGCCTATTTCCTGCATCTCAAGACCTACACTGAAAATGTGCATGGTAAGGAATATGAATCGAACTGGTATGAGGATACCAAGGAGCTTGTGGGCGATTATATCGACAAACACCCGGTGCCGACGTGTCTGCGCAACCACGCTATTCTCAAGGAAGTTGCCGCCGGTCGCGGGCCTATCCGCATGGTCACCAAAGAAGCTTTCAAGGATCCGCATCTGGAACAGGTCGGCTGGGAAAATTTCCTTGGCATGACGATTGGACAGGCGGTTGTGTGGGCATCGCAAAACATCGATCCCAAGCATACCAACCCTGAGTTGACCACGTCAGAGCCCTACGTCATGGGCTCGCATGCTACCTGTTCCGGTGCCTGGGCCAGTGGCCCGGAAGATTATGCGCCGGATGAATATCAGTGGGGCTATAACCGAATGATGACGGTTGACGGGCTTTTTGGCGCCGGTGATACCATTGGCGGTACTGCGCATAAATTCTCGTCCGGTTCGTTCACCGAAGGCCGGATTGCAGCGAAAGCGGCGGTCAAATATATCAACGATCTGGGTAACGATCAGCCCGAGATCAGTGAAAGTGAGTATGAAGACCTGAAGGAAGTCATCTACCAGCCTCTGGAAAATTACAAGGTTGGCCGCAATGAGATTGTTGCTGGAACCGTGTCGCCAAGCTATCTGTTGCCGCTTCATGGCCTTCAGAGACTAGAGAAGATCATGGACGAATATGTTGGCGGTATTTCCACCAACTATATGACCAATGACTGGGGGCTTAACCGCGGTCTTGATCTTTTGCATATGCTCAAAGAAGACATGGCTCATCTGGGGGCTGAAGACCTGCACCAGTTGCAGCGCTCATGGGAGTTGCAACACCGGGTTTTGGCCTCCTTTTCGGTCACCCATCACACATTGTTCCGCACGGAAACACGCTGGCCGGGGTATTATTATCGCGGTGATCATATGAAGCTGGATGATGATAACTGGCATTGCTTCACCTTGTCGCAATATGACGCCAAGGTTGACGAGTGGAAAATGGAGAAGGCCCCTGTTTATCACATCATAGATTGATCGGTCAGTTTTCCATGTCGCAACTTGTACCACCACACGCATCAGAAATGATCAGGCCTTTGCTGGTGCCCGAAAATGCCCGGGCCGAAGCATTTGAACGCGCTGAAACGCTCCTGAAAGTGCCGATTACCAGTCGTTAAGTCTCGGACCTTTTGATGCTGGGCATGGGTGCATATACGCCGCTGGCCGGGTTTATGGGCGAAGGGGGCTGGCGCAGCGTCTGCGCCGACATGAAACTGGCCAATGGGGTTTTCTGGCCGATCCCGATCACCCTGTCAGCCAGCCAGGAGCTTGCCGATCAAATCTCCATCGGTGAGGAGGTTGCTCTGTGCGATGGCCAAAGCGGCGATATAATGGCGATAATGTCGGTCGGGGAAAAATACTCTATAGACAAGGAGTTTGAGTGTTCAAACGTTTATCGCACAACCGATCCTGCTCATCCCGGTGTTAAAAAAGTTCTGGAACAAGGTGCCGTTAATCTTGGCGGACCTGTCAGTGTTTTGTCTGAAGGTGAGTATCGTGAAAAATACGCCAATCTTTATTTGCGACCGGAACAATCGCGCGCCCTGTTTATTGAAAAGGGCTGGTCACGTGTGGCGGCCTTTCAAACCAGAAACCCCATGCATCGCAGCCATGAGTATCTGGCCAAAATTGCTGTTGAGGTAACCGACGGGGTTTTCATTCATCAGGTTCTGGGTGCTTTGAAACCCGGTGATATTCCAGCTGACGTGCGTACCCGTGCTATTCAGGCGATGATTGATAATTATTTCCGTAAAGATACGGTAATCCAGGCGGGTTACCCGATAGAGATGCGCTATGCGGGGCCGCGCGAGGCGTTGCTTCATGCGCTTATTCGTCAGAATTTCGGCTGTTCACATCTGATCGTCGGGCGCGATCATGCTGGTGTTGGGGATTACTATGGGCCTTTCGATGCCCACCATATTTTTGATGAATTGTGGGAGGGTGCCCTTGTTACCCGCGCCCTCAAAATTGACATCACCTTTTACTGCAAAAAGTGCTACGGCATGGCGACTGCCAAAACCTGTCCCCATGATCAAAAACACCATGTTTCCATCTCTGGAACACAACAGCGCGAAATGCTCATGAATGATGCCGACATACCGCCAGAATTCAGTCGACCGGAGGTGGTGGCGATCCTCAAGGAATATTACGCCAGTCAAAAATGATAACCGATCACCGGACCTTCTGAAATAGTGACCTGTTTTTTGATGCGGGTGACCTTGGGATGATACGGAAGCTTGTGGGCATGCATGAAGCGGTCAATTGTCTCGGTGGTGCGGCCATGCAGAACATCAACAATCACCATACCGGCATAGACATCGAGCCGATGACCTTGCGGCTCGGCTGAGCGCTCGTGGTAGGCTGCCTTGATCCAGCATTTGTAGGGTGACAACGTGTCATTGAGGTGGAGGACTTCACGGGTTTTGCCGCGCACAGCTGCCTCGTTCCACAGTCTTTCACAGCGCTCGAACGAGCGGGTTTTTTCTAACGGATCGCTGTGAGTTATAATTTTAATATTGGTAAGGCCGAACAGGTCGGTAATTTCGGTACGATACACGTCACTTTCAGGGAATGTTGGTTGCGGGTGGCAGAAAAACACCGGCGTTGACGGGACGATATCGGAAATCAGTTTCAACACCACAATGCTGGATGATTTAAGCGAGGCGGTTACCGCCACTTCGCCCGGAAAGCGCTCCTCGAGCAGATAGTGCAGCATGTGTGAGGTCGATAGTCCGTCGGTTTTATCTCTGATTTCCTGCAACATAAAACACCATTACCCGTATCCCATTGATTGTACAGCCTTCAGCTAATGTCCTGTCAGGCCGATGGATTCAAAACTTCCCAAAGGGTGCGCCATCGCCAATTATTTTGCAATCGCAAAACAACACTTATGGGTTTGTCGGGAAAGGTGAGAGACAGACCTGGAACCAAAAACATGGATTTCCTACCGAATTTCCATGTGACATTCTGCAATGCAACATTTACTAATAAAATTGGAAATTTTTTCACAATGGTTCTGCAATTTTTCGGGAGTATCGTACATGGCAGTAATCCCGCCTGTGCGGCGCTGTCAAAGAGCGCGGTCATTTTTTAAACAAATTGAACTGACTTGATCCAGATCAAGAGGCCCCAAAATAACGACCGCATAATTGTTAATCTGGAACAATCTGTGCCCATTCAATGTGAACCTTACGACTTGCTGACATTGATGGTCACCCATTGGTCATTTGCAAAACATTATAGTGCGATGAAACCAACCGAACTTGTTACCACCAACCAAATGTAAACGGCCTGATCTGTGAGCCATTTCCCTACTCAATGGTCTTGTGTCCTGTTGCGAGAAACCGTTAATGACGGGCGTGGCAGGCATAGAGGCTATAATATCAAGGATAAAAAATGACACCTTCCACCCAGCAAAACTCAAGCCAGAACGCACAGGAAGAAATGACTGTCTCAATTTGTCAGGACAGAGTGCGTAACGCTAAAAGAGCTTACACTACAAGACGAGCGGATCTGACGCTGAGCCGCTTTTTGCTTACGGGTGAGCGGGTGCCGGTAGCTGGAGACCTTGTTCTGGCGCGTGTCGAAAAAATTGGTCAGCATCAGCGTATTGAACTTCCAAATGGACGACGCTCACGCCTCTATATTGGCGATGAGATCATCGTTTGTTTTGGTGCCCGATATGCGCCTGATCAATTTGAATCCTGTGTCCCTGAAGATCTGGGGGCGTGTGATCTGGTTGCCGCGGGTGGCATAGCTTCGAGCATGATCAGTAAACATGCCCGCATGAAAGACCCGACCCGACTGGTTCCAATTGGCATCCTGGCCGATGACACGGGTGAGCGTATGAATATTCACCGCTGGGGCCTGACACGCACAACACCATCCGAGCCCCTGCCGCAGATTATTGCGGCCATCGGAACATCAATGAATGCAGGCAAGACCAGTTGTGCCAAACAGATTGTTCACGGGTTGCGCAAGCGCGGTCTCAAGGTGGGTGCAACAAAGGTAACCGGGACCGGTGCTGGTGGAGATCGCTGGGTATTGAGCGATGCCGGCGCAGATATCGTTCTGGATTTCACTGATGCAGGCGTTGCTTCGACATTCGGCTTAAACAACCAGGAAATCATCAACATCTTCAAAACGCTTACCCAGCACCTTGCCGACCAGAAGGTCGATGTAATCGTCCTGGAAGTTGCCGACGGGCTGTTGCATGGCGAAACCGCTGAGTTGTTACAATCTGCTGAATTCCGCTCGGCCTGCGATGGCATTGTCTTTGCTGCGGGTGATGCTATGGGTTCTGCGGGAGGTGTAAAAACCTTGCGTGACTGGGGCTTGAATGTGGTTGCTGTCAGCGGCTTTCTTACTTCCTCCGCCCTTGCCATGCGCGAAGCTGAAATACTGCTCGACGTTCCGGTAATTCATACCAATGATCTGGCGATTACGGATTTTAATGAGCTTCTTGAAAAGAGCCAGTCATCTCTCGGTGAAAATGTACCTGGCGGTGAGAAAGATATCAGACAACGTGGCGGAGTTTCAGTCGGAATTCTGAACGGCCAGGCTCAACCAACAGGTGTGTTGCTGAACGGCAATACAGCCCCTTGATCACCGGGGATACAAACATGCCCAACCGTCGCAAAATTCCAACGGTTCTCACAGGCAAACGGCGCATTATCTTTGCTAAAATCTGTGCGATTGCGGTCGCACAGGCTGGTCTTGCCGCTGCCAGTGCCTTCCTGATCCGGGATATTTTTGATGCGTTAAACGCAAATGGCCAAGCCTGGCCAACGGAAACTCTCGCGGCTCTGGCTGTTCTGGCACTGGTTGCAGTTGCAATGGCATGGTGCAGATTTGCCGAGAGAACCGGTGCTGAAGTGTTAGGGCAGCGGTATGTTCATATTCTTCGGTTGAAACTCTTCGACCATTTGAGCGGACAGCCATTACATCGGCTTCAAGGCGGGACACGCGGCGGGCATTTGCTGCGTTTCATTGGTGACCTGAATGCCATCCGACAGTGGATAAGTCTTGGACTGGCCCGATTGAGCGTGTCGCTGCTGATGGCCGTGGATTCGCTGGCCGCTCTGGGATTTATAAATTTTCGGTTGGCGCTGACCGTTGCGATTGCAATCTTTGTCGGGGGGTATATCTCGTTTCTTCTGGGTAACAGGTTACATGACGCCGCCCGGACATCGCGCCGCAATCGCGCCCGCCTGGCCAGCGACATAACCGAGCGTATTTCCATGATGCCCGTAATCCAGGCGTTTTCGCAAGTCACGCGTGAACGCCGGAGACTGGCTCGCCGGGGGCGTAGGCTGCGTAAATCCATGATCAAGCGCGCCCGCGTTGTTGGCAGTCTTCGCGGCGTTAGTGAGCTTGTCACCGGCCTTGCCGTTGTTGCAATCCTGGCGGTTGGTGGCATAGAGATCAACGCCGGGCGCGCCAGTGCCGGATCGCTGCTGGCGGCGATGTCTATCCTGGGGATGTTGACCCCGGCATTGCGGAACCTGAGCCGTTGTCTGGAATACTGGCACACCTACAGGATTTCCGTCGAGCGCATTGAAACCTTTCTGGCAACTCCCCTTGTCGATAATACCGAGCAGAAAGCTTATTGCGATCTCAAACCGGGGCCGGGCAAAATTGAGTTTGACAATGTTCATGCTGATAACCGGCTGCGGGGTATTACGGCAATGGCCCGAGCCGGGTCGATCATCACAATCGTTGGCCCCAATGGCGGTGGCAAATCAACCCTGTTATCGCTGGTCTCGCGGTTTCTTCAACCAACTTCCGGGCGTATCCTGATTGACGGTCAGGATATCAGCACCTGCACCATTCAATCTCTTCGCTCAGCCATTGGCATGGTCAGTGCCGACCTTGCCTTGATGCGCGGTACAATCAAACGGAATATTTGTTATCGGTGCCCGTCTGCCACCCAGGCTGAACTCGAGCGTGTGTGTGACCTGTGCGGCATTACTGACATGCTGACTGATTTTCCTCTGGGGCTCGAAGCCCGCGTTTTCGAAGGCGGCACCAACCTCTCTCTTGGTCAGCGCCAGCGTATCGCGCTGGCGCGCGCACTGATCGGTGAGCCCAGAATCCTGTTGCTTGACGAAGCCGATGCGAACCTTGACCCCGGTTCAATGGAACTGATTGACCGGGTGCTGAAGTCGTTTGCGGGTACTGTCATCGTTGCCAGCCACCGCATGGAACGCATCATGCACGCTGCCCGAATCTGGCATGTGGCTGATGGTCAAATCATCGAAACCAGCACCGCATCGAACCTGCTGCAACACAAGGGACCAACGTTCGAGTTGTTAGCTGATGTGATCATGCCTTTGCAGCATTCAATAAGACAGCACAACGGGCAATCCGGCAACGAACTCTCGCAAGCAAAGACCACCACCACAACCCCTGTCGACTGCGTAGAGAGGATAACAAGACACCCCATAGAAAGGCGCCGCCTTGACCGGGTGAAGGTGCTGACTTCACAACTTGAGCCTCGCTGTCCCTATCTGCTCTACACCCCGGAAACCGTCAACAAGAACTTGCCTGTTCTGGTCACGGTGCATGGCATCTCCTGCAATGCGGAAGAACATATTGATGCGTTTGCCGAGTATGCAGACCGATTTGGTTTCATTGTCGTGGCACCGGTTTTTGCCAAGGCGGCTTATGCCGGATATCAGCGATTTGGTTATTCGAAACGCAACAGCAGCCAGCGATCTGACCTTGCGTTGTGCGCCATCATGGATGATGTGGCGGAGCAAACCGGTTTCGATACGGCAAAATTTTTACTGTTTGGCTATTCCGGGGGCGGTCAATTTGCTCACCGCTTCGCCATGGCTTATCCGGACAGAGTTATTTCAACGGCGCTTGGTGCGCCGGGCTGGTTTTCATATCCCAGCACAGCTGCGCCTTTTCCCCGCGGCCTGCGCGGCGTTAAAGCAGCGCTGGAACTGGATTTTGAACCGGAGCGGTTTTTGACTGTACCGATGATGGTCTGCGTTGGTGAACACGATACCCAGCGAGACCCTGCTCTTAATACTTCGGCACGTATTGATTCCCAGCAGGGAAAAACACGGTTTGAACGTGGTGAGCGCTGGGTGCAAGTAATGCGTAAACATGCCCGCAATTGCGGATATGACACAAGGTATGAGTTTCACAGTCTTCTGCAAAGCACGCATGACTTTGCTCAGTGTACACAAAACGGGGGGATGATAGAACGGGTATTGAAGTTCTTTCAGCTCGACATTGATGTGTCGCTAACACAGGAAAAAGAGGTGGATACAAGGGCTACACACCAATTCACCCCTATGGAACATATCGTTACAACAACAGCCAAGGTTTTGAAATTTGAACGGTCAAACAAGTCGTGAAAATTAGAGCACTTCTCCATCATATTGAACCGTTTAATGTAGAAATGCTCTAATAATCTGATGCCAGCCAGGGGGCTTTTAGATAAAGCAGTATGAGTGCCTATGAAAAAGTTCTCATAGCTCTTAACACCAGAATTTCCTTCAGATTTCCCATGTGTAGATGGAACTATCTAAACATGGGCTGATCCTGGAGCCGTGGCCGGTGAACTTGTATCGCCTGAAATTTGACAGATTACAGGCCTGCCGGGTTTCCACGCAGTAAAAATGTCCTGTCTCTGACCTTTCCCTTTCGCACCCAGGTGATGGCGTCACCGCGTTTGTAGAACGTCAGGCAGCGGTTTTTACCCTTGCCAAGCTTTGTCCATTGGCGGCAATACTTGTCACCTGAAATTCGCCAGTGTCCAACATCTTTTTTGCCGTTGCGGATAATTTTCATCGTGTTTTCAGAAGGGTAATAGATAACGTATTCACCGGACTTGTCGGTGCCCTTAAGGGAGTTTCCAGGCAACAAACTGAGAATTTCTGACCCCTTCAATTTGGTAAAATTGGCGACTTCCAGCGGTTGTGGGGTCGTAGCACAGGCGGTCAGGCTGAAAGCGACCACCCCCGCCAATAAAATCTGTTTCATTGAAATTGTCCTTGATAGCTATATTTCATATGTGATTTTTTACGAAGTGGTTCATTCTATGCTGGTCTAAAAAGCTGAGTTTATGAAAACAGTGTATTTTGGAAGAGAATCGAATGAACGTCCACAAGAATGCCCGTTTGATGTCCAAAGGTCGAGAAGTTTTGATTGCCGCCTTAAACAAAATTGCGGACATCGTAAAACCAATCTGAACCATCTCAAAACCCAGCCTGACAGGCTCCAGGTCTCCGCCAATCACGGACACTTCCAGCATGCTCTGAAATTTATGTGGTTCGCAGATGACTTAATGGTGGAGCCAGGCGGAATCGAACCGCCGACCTCTTGAATGCCATTCAAGCGCTCTCCCAACTGAGCTATGGCCCCTGTTTTAACCCGCGGGTGGACTGATCACAGTCTACGGTTCGGATTATGGGTCTCGTGTGCGAGGGAACTTAGGGTTCTAAATGCTCGCGATCAAGGAAAAATTGCTCCCGCACCGGGGTACGGGAGAAAAAACTTCTTATACTTCTTCATTGCCTTTGCCGATGTCGGTTCCAAGAAGGCCGGAAACATCGGTATTATCATCATCTTCTGTGTCCAGAAACACATCGCTTGTTTCTGCTTCATCATCGTCATCTTCGTCGGGGATATCGATGTCCGCCAGGGCAGCCTCATCGCTATCTTCCATGTTTTCGTCGTCGTCCTGCTCTTCAGCTCCCAAAGCGTCAAGGCTGACCACCTCCACCTTCTCGACTAAGGGGATGGCATCAGCTTCTTCGACAACCTTGGGTTTTTCCGCTTTAGCTACGCGCGCCTGCGGGGCTACATCGGGTTCAAAGCTGGCGCCGCATTTAGGGCATACACAAGGACTGCGGCCGAGATCATAGTATTTTGCCGCACATTCAGGACATTCCCGTTTGGTTCCTAGTTCTGGTTTTGCCACTTTTCCCTCTATAATTTAACCGAAATCGCGCGGCATCCCTTGCCATGGACAACGCTTGGTGTCAAATACTTCAGACCAAGAAATTCAATTAGTTTCTGAACAAAGTCTAAAGGCTTACCAATGGTGCCAATTCATATGGCTAAATCACTGCCAGTTTCTGCTCAAAAATCCGGCCCGTTGCTTGGCAAACTGCGTGTGCCCAGTGACAAATCGATTTCTCATCGCGCCTTGATACTAGGCATTTCCTGTGTGGGCGAAACACTGGTTTCGAATTTACTTGAAGCCGAAGACATTATGGCCACCGCTGATGCCATGCGGGCAATGGGGGGGCATGTTGAAAAAGTCGATGATGGCAAATGGTCAATTACAGGTGTCGGTACCGGTGGTCTTGAACAGCCTGAAAAGCCTTTGGACTTCGGAAACTCGGGAACCGGAGTGCGCCTGTGCCTCGGTCTGGTTGCCAGCCACAATATGACAGTGGAGTTCAGTGGCGACAGTTCACTGTCCAAGCGCCCCATGGGGCGGGTTTTGAAACCGCTGGCTGATATCGGCGCCGTCGTCAACAATGACCGCGACTGTCTGCCGTTGACCCTGACCGGTGCCCGTGATCCCCTGCCGATTGAATATACGCTTCCTGTCGCCTCTGCACAGGTCAAGTCTGCTATTTTACTGGCCGGGCTCAATACGCCAGGCATTATGACGGTGATTGAGCCTGAGCCGACGCGAGATCACACCGAACGCATGTTGAGCTATTTTGGTGCCGAGTTGAATATTACGCTTGAGGCCGGGGAGCGCCGGATTGAATTGACAGGTCAGCCCGAGTTGCGTCCGGGTATATTGAGCGTTCCCGCTGATCCCAGTTCGGCCGCTTTTCCGCTGGTGGCAGCGTTGATCATTCCAGGGTCAGATATTGTCCTGACAGATGTCATGTTAAATCCTACCCGCACCGGCCTGATTACAACATTGAAGGAAATGGGCGCTAGAATTACAATTGTTGATGAGCGCGAAGAAGGCGGTGAGATCATTGGCGATCTTAGAGTTGAGGCAAGTGATCTCACAGGTGTACAAGTTCCCAGCTCCAGAGCGCCTAGCATGATAGATGAATATCCGGTTTTGTGTGTGGCAGCCGCATTTGCCTCAGGCGAAACTCATATGGCCGGACTTGGTGAATTGCGGGTTAAGGAAAGCGATCGCCTGGCGGCTATGGCTGCGGGCCTCAAAGCCTGCGGCGTTGAACATGAAGAAGGCGAAGACAGCCTGATTGTCTGCGGCAAAGACAGTATACCCGGTGGCGGCACCATAAAAACCCATATGGACCATCGCATTGCCATGGCGTTTTTGATCATGGGGCTCAGAAGCGATAACCCCATTACCATTGATGACGGCGCCATGATTGCCACCAGCTTTCCCGGCTTCATTGAAGAAATGACAGCCCTTGGTGCGACGTTCACAATGAGAGCAGAATGATTATTGCCATTGATGGCCCCTCAGCGTCGGGAAAAGGCACGCTGGCCAAAAAACTGGCTGAACATTATCAGCTTGCCTACCTCGATACCGGCCTGTTGTATCGCAAAGTCGCCTTCGATGTAATTGAAGCCGGTGAAGACCCGGCCAATATTGAAGCGGCGGAAAAAGCAGCGCTTGGTCTTGATATGACGGATGTGGAAGAAAGCCGGCTGCGCACCCCTCAGATTGCCCAAGCCGCATCAATTGTTGCTGCCCAGCCGCGGGTGCGGGCGGCCATTTTGCAATTTCAGCGAGGTTTTGCAAAAAAACCTCAAGGTGCTGTTCTTGACGGCCGTGATATTGGCTCGTTTGTCTGTCCCGATGCTGACATTAAGCTTTTTGTCTCCGCATCGGCAAAAGTGCGCGCTAAACGCAGGTTTTTAGAACTTGCTGCTGCTGGATATTAAGGATCATTCGAAGAAGTTCTCGACGATATCGAGGCGCGTGATACCCGCGATCGCACGCGTGAAGTCGCGCCTTTGACACAAGTGGAAGATGCCTACTTGCTCGATACGTCAAATTTAGATATAGAAACGGCATTCCGAACGGCTGTTGAATGGATCGACAGCAAATAAGCGGGTTTTAAAAGGGTGCGTTATGGTTTTGCGTGCTCCTTTTGGTCTGCTTGAGTGATACCGATCCCATTGATGAAACAATTGTGGTAAGGAATTTTGACTTAATTACCCGAATTCGGGCTGATTGGCGTGGTGCTGAACAGGCGGTTTCGGGAAGCCCCATGAATTTATTACTTTCTCATGGGCCGACATTGTATGTAGTGCTGAGGAGCCTTAATGACCGAATTGTCCGCTGCTAGTATGAACCCCACTAGCGAAGATTTTGCAGCTCTCCTGGAAGAGAGCTTTGGCGAAGGATCGCCAAAAGAAGGAAGCGTTGTAAAAGGAACGATCATAGCGATTGAAAATGATCTTGCTGTTATTGACGTTGGCCTGAAAACCGAGGGCCGTGTCCCTCTAAAAGAATTTCAGGCACCGGGATCAACTGTAACGCTTGAGCCCGGCGATGAAGTTGAAGTTTTTCTGGATCGAATTGAAAATGCTCTTGGTGAAGCTGTTCTCAGCCGTGAAAAAGCCCGGCGTGAAGAAAGCTGGGTCAAGCTGGAAAAATCATTCGATGCCAATGAGCGTGTAGATGGCGTGATTTTTGGTCGCGTCAAAGGCGGCTTTACGGTTGACCTTGATGGTGCCATAGCCTTTCTGCCCGGCAGTCAGGTCGATATTCGCCCGATCCGCGATATTTCGCCTTTGATGAATATTACCCAGCCGTTCCAGATCCTCAAAATGGACAAGCGCCGTGGTAACATAGTGGTTTCGCGTCGTGCCATTCTGGAAGAAGCCCGTGCCGAACAACGCCACGAGATTGTCGCCAACCTTAAGGAAAATCAGGTTGTTGAAGGTGTGGTCAAGAACATCACCGATTATGGTGCGTTCGTAGACCTTGGCGGAATTGACGGTTTGCTGCATGTGACCGACATCGCCTGGAAGCGCGTCAATCATCCCAGCGATATCCTCTCCATTGGTCAGACCGTCAACGTACAGATTGTCCGTATCAATCAGGAAACACAGCGCATCAGCCTAGGCATGAAACAGCTTGAAGCTGATCCCTGGGATGGTGTCGATGCCAAATACCCGGTTGGTTCCAAATTCACCGGCAGGGTTACCAACATTGCTGATTATGGTGCCTTTGTTGAACTGGAAGAAGGCATTGAAGGCCTGGTCCATGTGTCGGAAATGAGCTGGGTGAAAAAGAACATTCATCCCGGCAAGATTGTTGCCGGTTCGCAGGAAGTCGAAGTTATGGTGCTTGAGGTTGATCCTAACAAGCGCCGTATCTCTCTTGGCCTCAAACAATGCACCGACAATCCATGGCTGACGTTCTCTGATCAATTCCCCAAAGACACGCTGGTTGAGGGCGAAATCAAGAACGTTACCGAATTCGGATTGTTTATCGGCCTTGATGGCGATGTGGACGGTATGGTTCACATGTCTGACCTTGACTGGAACAAATCCGGTGAAGAAGCCATTGCCGAGTATAAAAAAGGCGATGTGGTCAAAGCTATTGTGCTTGATGTGGATACAGACAAAGAGCGCATCTCACTTGGTATCAAGCAGCTTGATGGCGATCCGATGGAAAAAGCCCAGGAGTTGCGTCGTGGTGCTGTGGTCACATGCGAAGTTACCGCTGTTAAGGACAATGGTATTGAAGTCAGTCTCGCGGATGGCTCACTTCAGGCCTTTGTTCGTCGCGCTGACCTGAGCCGTGAGCGTTCCGAACAAAGACCGGAACGATTTGCTGTTGGTGATAAAATTGATGCCCGTATCACTCAATTTGACCGTTCCAGCCGCAAGGTGTCGGTTTCCATCAAGGCTCTGGAAATTGCCGAAGAAAAAGAAGCGGTGGCACAATACGGCTCGTCCGATAGTGGTGCCTCGTTAGGCGACATTCTCGGTGCCGCACTTACCAAAGCGCAAACTGGTAAAGACGGTGACGACGAAGAAAAGTCCGACGACTAAAACGAATTGTAAACCGGTGACAGGATTGACTGTCACCGGTTTGATTAAATTTGGAAGAGGCCTGTTTTTGTGACGCTTGATGCGGATGCTATTGTTGAAAAAAGGCGGCTGAGACGACGTGTGTCGTTCTGGCGGCTGCTGAGTATTATTGTAATAATTCTTGGCGTATTTGCCATTGGTCTTGCGGACGAGGATGCGGGCTTTAAATTCTCCACCAGCGATCATATTGCCCGAATTTCCGTTGAAGGCCTTATTGTTGATGACCGTAAAAAAATCAAACTTCTCAATGAGGCCCGCGACAGTACAAAAGTAAAAGCAGTGATTGTCTGGATTAACAGTCCCGGTGGTACTACCACAGGGTCTGAGACGCTGTTTGAAGCCATCAGGGAGATTGCCGCTATCAAACCGGTGGTTACGGTGCTGGGTACGGTAGCAGCTTCCGGCGGCTATATAGCCGCTATTGCCGGCGATCATATCGTTGCACGTGGAAACACCATCACCGGATCAATCGGGGTTATTTTTCAATGGGCCGAGGTGGCAGCCTTGCTTGAGAAAGTTGGCGTCAAAATGGAGGAGATAAAAAGCAGCCCTCTTAAAGGTACGCCCTCTCCGTTCGTTCCGATCAGTGAAGAAGCCCGTCGTGTGACTACGGAAATGGTCGCGGACAGCTATTCCTGGTTTGTTGACCTGGTCGCCAGCAGGCGGCCTTTCGATGCTGTTCGCGCCCGCCAACTGGCCGATGGGCGGGTTTACACCGGCAGGCAGGCTTTAGAGGCCAGGTTGGTGGATGCAATTGGTGGAGAAAAGCAGGCCCTGAAGTGGCTGACTACGGTAAAGAAGATAGATAAAGAGCTTAAAGTGGTGGATTGGGCCAAACCTGCCTATTCGGATTTCAATTTATCGAGCAAATTGATGATATATGCAGCAAGCGCATTCGGCCTTCCCGAGGTGCTGGGATCAGCTTTTATGAATGAAAAAAGCTTGACCCCTGAACGACTTAGACTTGACGGCCTCGTTGCGCTTTGGCACCCTTCATTGACCAGTGGCAATTAAAATTTTGGGGAGGCGGCAAAAAGGGGCACAATCGAATAAAAAAATGCCCAGTAGTTTTGTCGGTAAGCGATGATAAAATCAGAATTAATTCAAAGGATTTCGCAAGCCAATCCACATCTTTACCATCGCGATGTGGAAAGAATAGTGAATACTATCTTTGGTGAAATCACGCGCACTCTTGCCCAGGGAAACCGGGTGGAACTGCGAGGATTTGGCGCTTTTTCAGTGAGAAGTCGTCCTGAAAGAACCGGCCGCAACCCAAGAACCGGAACCACAGTTCATGTGGAAGCCAAACATGTGCCGTTCTTTAAAACCGGCAAGGAATTGCGCGAGCGTTTGAACAAGGTTAAATTTGCCAAGGCGTCTGGTTAGACGTGTTTTCTATCTTGAATTTTAATCGCCAAGCTTGAGATTTTAAAAGGAGCCTGCGGCTTGAAAAAGCTTTTTTCCTGGATTTTCTGGGTGCCGGTAGGCGTCATACTCATCACGATTGCGATATCCAATCGTCAGATTGTAACTTTTTCAATTGACCCGGTTTCGCAGATTGATCCCTTCTTTACTGTTAGCCTGCCGCTTTATTTACTGCTTTTTGCCGCCATCCTGTTTGGCATCATCTTTGGTGGCATTGCCGCGTGGCTTGCCCAGGGTAAATGGCGCAAAAATGCCCGCCATATGACTGAAGAGGCGGCAAAATGGCGCGAAGAAGCCACACGACTGCGTGAAAGCTCACGCGCCAGCCTGCAACCTGTGCTGCCACCACCTTCAACTCAGCGGCCTCTGGAAACCGACACCAGACTATAAGCTCACCACATGGATCATTTTTAAAGGTCTTTGGGGGTGGTGAGGCTGGCGAGTTTTTACAATCGATAGAAAATGGCGTAGTATCTGAGCAACTTGTTGCCGCAGACATGAGATATTTAACCTGCGGCAAAGACAGCGGTCGCCAGGCATATGATGAAAAAACGCTTTTTAGGTTACTTGGTGCAACAGTGGAAGGCCTTGCAACGGTCAGGTTGGCTTTTTAAGCCAGCGCCCGATTGCCGGGGAATTCGCCTGTTTTTGTCGGCTTTTATGGGTATGTTTTTTTGGGCTGATAGCGGATTATCGACTGCCGCTGCCCAGCAGACCCGCATCGCCATTGCTGTCGATCCCCAAGGCCGCTCCTGCCTGCTTGGTGGTGGTGTTGATGGTAAAAGCCTGGGTGCTGACCTGATTTCAAAATTGCTGAAACCGCGACAGGATTTTCGACTGTTTAATCTGCGTGGTCGCCAAAGCACTATACTGTGGCCTATCGGCCTGCCCAAAAAAAACGAAGACAACACCTGTAACCCGCATTTTCGCCAGAAATTGTCCCTTGTTCCCTCTGAGTTAGGCACAGCACAGATTGCGATTTTTGATAGTTTGGGAGGTAAGAATATCGCAATTTCGCCAAAGACCCTGACCGTAATGAGCAATGACGATGAGAAATACACCAAGGTTTTGAAAGCGTTTCTGGAGCGCCAGAAATTAAAAGATGCACCGATAAAAATCCATCAGCTTATTCGTACCGATCTTGATGGCGACGGTAGTTTTGAAGTTATTATAAATGCCATTAACACAGCGCGGGATCTGGACCGCAAAGGGGAATATTCGATTGTTCTGGTGGTGCGTGAGGTTGATGGCAAGACAGAAATTGAAACCATTCAAAACGAAGTTACCCTTGAAGACAGTGATTATCCCGCCGTTTTGTGGGAAAACACCATTGCAGCGATCGCCGATATAGATGGCGACGGTAAAATGGAGATCATCATGTATGGCCAGTTTTACCACGGTCAGGGGTGGGATCTGGTCAAAAGTGGAGATGGACTGGCAGAACGCCCGATTATATGCGGTTGTGGGGGGTAGCCCAGTGTCCCCGGGCTGGCGGTGTTGATCAGTTTTTCATTGAATACCAGCGCACCCGCCGTGTTATTTCTTTTGCCCAGCCAGAACCATTGATCAGCGCCTTGATGGCAGATGCCTGCTTTAAGCCAGACACCAGCACCCTGCCTTTTAGGTTCAATGGGGCCAGCACCTGATAACGAACAATTTCACTATCAACCCACTCTTCTTTGTAACTGGCCTCACCGACGCCAAAATCAATTTTTCTGATGCCGATCTCAGACAGATGTTGCAGGGTACGATGCAGCAGAATGCGCCAGGGGGAAAAGCGCGCCAGCGGTCCTTCCTGCATTGACATGATCAATCCGTGATATTCTGTTTTCTGAATCATGCCAAAAATTACTGCCAGAGGTTTTTCATCAAGAACCAGGGTGGTAAGCAGCAGGGGCTGGACTTCGTTATTTTCCGCTTCCGCAACCAGGTTTTGGTAGAAAGATGTTATACCAGGTCTCGTATATGGATTGATTATACCGCGCATCGTGAACTGTTCAGCCTTCTGGGCCAGCAGCACGCGCATATATGCCAGGCGGTCTTCTTCAGTATCAGCGGTTTTAAATTGCAATTTACCCAGCTCCGACAGGCGTTTTTTACATCGCCGGACATTACTTCTGGCTTTGCGGGTAATTTTTGACTGGTAAAACTTTTCCCAATCACCGGTAAGCCGCATTTCAAAAGAAGGGTTGTCAGTGTTGATGTGCGGCAGATGTCTGAGTGGGTTCCGGTTCATGACGTCAGCTTCGCGCACACCGTCAATTGCAAGGGCATCTGAACAGGAGAGATGGGAAAATACCGATTTCCAGAATTTTTTGCCATTGCGGGAGTTAATCATCTGCCGACAGGATTGTGAAAACAGGCCGCCAGAGCAGGCGGAATGAGTTCTGCCCGGGCGCACGAGGATATTGAAAGGGCCGGATTTTTGACGAAAAAGCGGCAGCAGGAATAAGGGATTATGGGCCTGGTCTGTGCCTGAAATGATAACCGGTGAGCCATCAGGAGAATTTCTGTGTGCGTCATACCAGGCTTTTACCCAGACATAATTGGAGAAGGGATCACGGGCACAACTTTCCAGGTGTTTCCATTGCTCAGCCACGAGTTCAGGTCTGTTGACGATGCTCAAAGAAAATTGCGGCAACTTTCCGACGATCTCCATATCTGGCGAAATGGCTTTCAAATCCTGTCGAAATATCGCATTTTGTTTCATCATAAGGACACAACCCAGACGTTTCCCGATTTGGCACAGAATTTCAGACCAAACGAATTCATCAGTAATATCTGCAATCTGCATGCCATTATTGCAGTCATATCCAGCCGATTTGGTTAACAGGAATAAATTGGTTTAAAGGTTCTCAGGAGTGCAGCTAAAAAACCGGGTTTTAAAATCAATCAACAACGAAGACGAAAGCCGTTGCGTCGACATATTTCTACGTGGTGATAATACCTTCGGGTTCGAAGAATTTCGCCGCGATTTTGAAGATAATCGCGGCTGGTTTCCGATTGGATTTTTTGGCGATCTGGTGTTCGACAGTGAAATCCGGGCACTTGATGCCGCACGCACAAAAGTCTCCTGGCTGGTCACAGCCATGGACTGGTGGACAGGATAGTCCTGCTTGTCGCCCAATTATCCTGCCATTTTTCGGGGTCTAGCTTGCCAGTGTCGATTGCAGTCCTTGCAGGCCATGTCCAACAGGGGTTCGAACTGGGCCGCGGCTTGTTCGGGTTGAAGGTCAGTGGTCCAGGTGAATCGCGTGCCGTTTTGTGTTTGCTCAAGCTCCATTGACGCCACATGAAATGACATGTTCAAAGGTGATTGGGTAATTGAGTATAAAACCCGGTGCAAATCAGCATCAACACTGACGACATTTTCAACAAGCGTGCCACCGTCTGCCAGCGTACACACCCGCTCATCGCCGGTAAGCTTGCTGTCCTGCAAAAAGCCGATGAGTTTGGAGATGCCGCCAATATCGGAAATCTTGGCCCAAACAGTTTCAATGTCTGCTTCTAATTCTATTGTTTTGCGGATAGTTGTCATATCGTCCTTCTCTTGACTTATGGGGTGCAGTGATTATTATTCTAGACGTGTGTCTAGATATATAACTAGACGAATGACTAGAATTAATCAATCCTTTTTATTCAGGTGAAATAATCTATGCCCAGAGCAAAGAATTACGTTCGCTCATCGGCTGTGGAAAAAGCGCGCGATGCCTTCTGGCAGTTTGGCTATGACGCATTGGGTGTGCGGGCGATTGAGGAGTTGACCGGTCTTAACCGGTTCGCCATTCAGACAGAATTCGGCGGCAAGGAAGGTTTGTTTCTCGAAGCTCTCGAACTTTATGCGCAAACCGCAATTGAGCACATCATCGAGCCGATAAGTGCTGGAGGATTACCGGCGATCAAACAATTTTTCAACCAAACCGCGACGCTGCAAAAAGACGACCCGCGGGTTTTCGGGTGCCTAATGGTCAATACTGTGATTGAAAATGCGGCGCACAATCATCCCGAGCTTAAAAAGCACACAGATGCTCATTACGCCAGAATGCTCGGCGCTTTTAGCGCCGCTTTGAACAATGCCAAGGATGCCGGAGACATTGGCGAAGATTTCAATATCGAGGAAGCGGCCTCCTTCCTCCTCAGCCTTGCCATGGGCATCCAGGTTTACATCCGCATGACCGGTTCGGTTTGCGCTGCGCGCCATCAAGCCGGTATGGCCCTTAAAACCATTGATAGCTGGCAAAAACGTCACAAAGCTTGACGTGAGAGCCCGAGGCCGTCATGACATGTGCCATGAAAAAAACCAGGGTAAAAATTTGTGGAATAAGCACTGTCGAGGCACTTGAAGCAGCGTGTGAGGCGGGGGCTGATTATGTGGGCTTTGTGTTTTTTGAACGCAGTCCGCGCCACATTTCCTATGCGCAGGCGGCCAGCCTGTCGCGCGCTGTGCCCGAGGGTGTTATCAAGATTGCCCTGACGGTGAATGCGGATGATGCGACCTTAAAGCAGATTGTCGAAAGCCTTAAGCCTGATATGTTGCAGCTTCACGGAGACGAAAGCCCGGCGCGGGTTGCAGAGATCAAACAAAAATTCGGGCTGCCTGTATTAAAAGCCATAGCTATTGAGAGTGAAGAAGACTTTGTGGCGGCGCACCCTTATGAAGGCATTGCGGACATGATTTTGTTTGATGCCAAAGCACCGGTGGATTTAAAAAATGCACTGCCGGGTGGCAATGGCATCAGCTTTGACTGGAAGCTTTTGGATAATGGCGCTATTAAGGGCGACTTTATGTTGTCGGGCGGCATTAATGCACATAATGTTGCAGAAGCAATTGCCGTCACCGGGGCAGCTATTGTTGATGTTTCATCGGGCGTGGAGACCAGTCCCGGGAAAAAAGATGTTGAGTTGATTGCGCGCTTTGTTGCCGCGGTAAAAGGTTGAGTTACGTGTCAGAAAAAAACCTGAATTCATATAAAAACGGTCCTGATGAACAAGGCCGGTTTGGCATTTTTGGCGGCCGCTTTGTGGCTGAAACGCTAATGCCGCTGATCCTGGAGCTTGAACAGGCTTATGAGGCGGCCAAGAAAGACCCTGGGTTTCAGGCCGAGCTTGATGATCTTAACGAGCATTATGCCGGACGGCCAAGCCCGCTTTATTTTGCCGAACGTCTCACCGAACACTTTGGCGGCGCAAAGCTGTATTTCAAACGCGATGAACTCAACCATACCGGCTCACATAAAATCAACAATTGCCTAGGGCAGATCCAACTGGCGCGGCGCATGGGCAAAACCCGCATTATTGCCGAGACCGGTGCCGGCCAGCACGGGGTGGCCGTTGCCACGGTGGCGGCGCGTTTTGGCCTGCCGTGTGTGGTCTATATGGGTGCGACTGACATAGAGCGGCAAAAACCAAATGTGTTTCGCATGAAGTTATTGGGCGCTGAAATTGTCCCGGTAACCTCAGGCACCGGCACCTTGAAAGATGCCATGAACGAGGCCTTGCGCGACTGGGTGGCGCATGTGGATGATACGTTTTATATCATCGGTACCGCCGCAGGCCCGCACCCCTATCCTGCAATGGTGCGCGATTTTCAATCGATTATCGGCCGTGAAGCCAAACAACAGATGATGCAGGCAGAAGGCCGCTTACCTGACAGTCTGGTGGCCTGTATCGGTGGTGGCTCCAATGCCATTGGCCTGTTTTATGAGTTTCTGGATGATGCCTCGGTATCGATTTACGGCGTTGAGGCGGCGGGACATGGTATTGATACCGACAAACATGCAGCGTCGTTGACCGGTGGCAGGCCCGGTGTTCTGCATGGCAACCGCACTTACCTTTTGCAGGATGAGGATGGCCAGATAGAAGAAGCCCACTCAATCTCCGCCGGACTTGATTATCCCGGCATTGGGCCGGAACATTCCTGGCTCAAGGAAACCGGCCGCGTTGACTATGTGTCGGCCACTGACGCGGAGGCCTTGGTGGCGTTTCAGCTGTGTACCAGACTTGAAGGTATTATTCCGGCACTGGAGCCTTCGCATGCGCTGGCTTATATCACCCATATGGCACCTAAGCTGCCGCGCGACCATATTATCATCATGAATATGTGCGGACGCGGCGACAAGGATGTTTTTGCTGTGGCTGAACATCTCGGGGTGGATATTTAAATTATGACAACACGTTTCAATAAAACCCGTATTGACCGTCGTTTTGCTGCCTTAAAGGCGGATGGTAAAAAAGCTTTTGTCACCTTTTGACCGCCGGTGATCCTGATTACGACACCAGTTTGACAATTATCAAAGGCCTGCCTGAGGCGGGCGCTGACGTCATCGAAATCGGCATGCCTTTTACTGATCCCATGGCCGATGGCCCGGCCATTCAGGCGTCCTCCCTGCGCGCACTGGAAGCGGGGCAAACAACGATTAAAACCTTGCAAATGGTGCGCGAATTCAGAAAAACTGAAGTCGACACCCCAATTGTTTTGATGGGATATTACAACCCGATTTATATCTATGGCTGTGATCGTTTTATCAAAGACGCACTTGATGCTGGTGTTGACGGGCTTATCATTGTTGATTTGCCGCCGGAAGAAGATGATGAACTGTGTATTCCTGCCTTGGCTGCGGGTCTCAATTTCATCCGCCTGGCCACGCCAACTACTGATGACAAGCGTTTGCCAAAGGTTTTGACCAATACCAGCGGTTTTGTCTATTATGTCTCCATTACCGGCATCACCGGCACAGCAACACCTGATGCAGATATTGTCGGAACTGCGGTAAAACGGTTGAAAAATCACACCGATCTGCCTGTTGTTGTAGGCTTTGGTGTGACGACGCCTGAACAGGCGGCGGCGATTTGCACCCAGGCAGATGGTGTTGTTGTCGGCACAGCCCTGGTCAATGCCTTAATGCAGACGTTAACCAAAGATAACATGGGCGATGCAACAACAGTGGACAGCGTTCTATCGCTTGTGCGAGACTTGAAACAAGGCATTGAACGCGCCACGTAGAACCCGTAATCTTTTGAGCTGCCCCGCAGATATTTGCGAAGGGTCAAGCAAAAGCCGGAGTGTGAACGAGTGAACTGGATTAAGAATGTTGTCAGACCCAAAATTAAAGGGTTTTTAGGCACCCGTGATGTGCCTGATAACAAGTGGATCAAATGCCCTGATACCGGTCAAATGGTGTTTCACAGTGATCTTGAAGCCAACCAGTTGGTCATTCCCGGCAGCGGTTATCATATGCGGGTGCCTTCAAAAGAGCGGCTGAAGCAGTTGTTCGATGGCGGCGAATATGAGACTATCAAGACGCCGGAAGTAGCGCTCGACCCGCTGAAATTCCGTGACGAGAAACGCTACACGGATCGCCTCAAGGATGCCCGCAGTAAAACCGGACTGGATGATGCTGTAGCGGTTGCCATGGGCCCGTTAAAAGATTTGACAGTAGTCGCAGCGGTCCAGGATTTTTCCTTTATGGGTGGGTCATTGGGGATGGCTGCCGGTGAAGCCATTGTCACCGGCATGATGTGTGCGGTTGAAAATGAATGCCCATTTATTCTGTTTGCAGCCGCTGGTGGTGCGCGCATGCAGGAGGGGATCCTTTCCCTGATGCAAATGCCCAGCACGACTGTGGCAGTGCAGAGATTGCGCGAGGCCAATCTGCCTTATATTGTGGTGTTGACCAATCCGACAACGGGAGGGGTTACCGCTTCTTACGCCATGCTCGGGGATATTCATATTGCAGAGCCTGGTGCGCTTATCGGTTTTGCAGGCCCACGGGTTATTGAGCAGACCATTCGCGAAAAACTGCCTGAAGGCTTCCAGAGATCCGAGTTTTTGCTCGAACACGGGATGATAGATATGGTGGTCCACCGCCATGAGCTTCGTGATACGTTGAGCCGGTTAGCCCGGATGTTGACAAAATCACCTGCCGCAGCCGATGCCGGTTCAAAGCTTACCCTGCTGAGTGATGTGCCTAAAGAAGAAACGGTAAAATCCGAACTGCCGGCATCGAAAGAAGATGGTGAGGAAAAAGACCTTCTTGCTGCCGAAATGACAGATGCGCGCGAAGCTGACGTAAAACCGCACCGCAATTCCAGGCCGGTCAAAGCTGCAAAAACCAAACTTTCGACACCACAGTCGGGCGCCAGACCTGAGCCCGCCTAAGGTGTAGTGCCTCGGCGCTCCTGAGGTTTTTCAAAAACTTTAAACTTGAGGTTTTCATGGCTCTTAGCGATGAGATTTTGACGCGGTTGCTCGGCCTCCACCCCAAGAGCATTGACCTGTCCCTGGAGCGCCTTGAGCGATTATTGGCGGCACTGAAACACCCTGAAGAAAAATTACCGCCGGTGATCCATCTTGCCGGTACCATCGGCAAGGGGTCGGTTCTCAGCTATATGGCCACCTGCCTGGAAGCAGCCGGTGCGCGTGTTCACAGCTATACTTCTCCCCATCTTGTGCGTTTTCATGAGCGCATTCGTTTGGCCGGTGATACGGGGACAAGTCAGCACATCGATGAAAACCATCTTTCCGCCTTGCTGGAAGAATGCGAAGTGGCCAATGATGGCGACCCCATAACTTTTTTTGAAATTACCACAGCGGCTGCTTTTCTGGCCTTTTCTCGCCACCGGGCTGATTTTCTGCTGCTGGAAACCGGGCTTGGCGGCAGGCTGGATGCCACCAACGTCATTGACCGTCCGGCCCTCACCATTCTCACCTCGATCGATATGGATCACCAACAGTATCTGGGCGACACTCTGGAAGAGATTGCCGCAGAAAAGGCCGGTATTTTAAAAACTGACGTACCGTGCATTGTGGCCCCGCAAAAAGAGGCTGGCCTTGGAGTTATTGAACGTATTGCAGCGCGGACACGTAGTCCGCTTTTGATCGCCAATCAGGATTGGCAGGCTTTTGAACAACATGGCCGTCTGGTCTATCAGGATGAGGCGGGATTGCTCGATTTGCCGCTGCCGCGCCTTGCCGGGCGCCACCAGATAGACAATGCCGGAACCGCAATTGCTGCGTTGCGGGCGCTGGATTTTTCACCACTGACAACTAAACATATTGAAGAGGGCTTGCGCCAGACCCGCTGGCCCGCCCGGCTCGAGCGGCTGGAACCTGGTATCTGCCATGAGTTTACCGGTGAAAATACCGAAATATGGCTCGATGGCGGGCACAACCCCCATGCCGCAAGAGCTGTGGCAACGGCTCTGGCCGATCTTGAAGATCGTGTGCCCAAACCCGTTGTGCTCATTTTGGGCATGTTGAATACCAAGGAAATAGGTAACTATCTGGCACCGTTTAAAGGTCTGTGCGAACGGATAATCACTGTGAGAATACCGGGTGAGGAAAATGCCGTGAGTGCTGAAGACCTTGGCCTGGAAGCGGTTAAACTCGGTTTTACAACTACGTCTTCGCCCAGCCTCGAACTCGCCCTCAAACAGGTGGCTTCAAACGGCGACAAAGAGCAACGGCTGTTAATCTGCGGTTCGCTTTATCTGGCGGGAAATGTGTTGAAACTACACCGCGGCAATGTGGCAGCGGTGTAGTTTGGATAAATATACAAGAATCTTTATTCGAAAGTCCTGAAGCCGGCCTCTAGAGCGATTCTTCAATCCATTCGACGATTTTGCCTTTGGGCAAAGCGCCAACTTTTGTTGACGCCACTTCACCGTTTTTGAAAATCATCAACGTCGGAATGCCGCGCACGCCATATTTGGAAGGCACGTTGGGGTTTTCATCAATGTTGATCTTGATGACCTTGACGCGGCCATCCATTTCAGTTGAAATTTCTTCCAGTGCAGGGCCGATCTGCTTGCACGGGCCGCACCATTCCGCCCAGAAATCAACGACGACCGGTTCGGTGGAACGAAGTACGTCGGCGTCAAATGACGCATCGGTTACAGGTGTTGTTGCCATATTCAGATACCTTTTAGGCTGTCGCCATCTTTGTGGCGGATGAAACATACATGGTGCCAACCTAGTAATGCGGGAAGATAACGTCAAGATGAATGCAGGTTTTAAATTTACTGGCTTTATTTCGTAATCCGGCGCGTTAATGTGCAGGTCAGGATTAGCTTGAAAGAGAAATTTATGAATAATTCCCCACAAGGCCCTCTGCTAAACTTTACCCTCGAAGAATTTGCCACCCGCCTGCATAAAACCCAAACGGCAATGGAGGTGGCACAGATTGACACTCTGGTGGTTTGCGATCCTTCCAACATGCACTGGCTCACCGGCTATGATGGCTGGTCGTTTTATGTTCATCAGTGTGTGATTGTTCCAGCCCAGGGTGATCCGATCTGGTTTGGCCGTGGTATCGATGTCAATGGTGCGCGTCACCGCACCTGGCTGAGTGAAGATAATATTATCGAATACCCCGATCATTACGTCATGAGTACTGAGCGTCATCCGATGGATTTCCTGGCAGAAGTGCTCACTGCCAAAGGGCTGTCTTCGGGGGTTATCGGGGTTGAGATGGATAATTACTATTATTCCGCTGCCGCGCACGCATCCCTGGTCAATAATCTGCCAAATGCCACCGTGAAAGATTGCCGCAGTCTGGTGAACTGGCAACGGACAGTCAAATCGCCCCAGGAGCTGGATTATATGCGCAAGGCTGGCAGGATTGTTGAGGCCATGCATGCACGTATCCGGGCAAATGTGAGACCCGGTCTGCCCAAATATGAACTTGTGGCAGAAATCTATGATGCAAGTTTGCGCGGTGTTGCAGGCATTGGTGGTGACTATCCCGCTATTGTGCCAATGCTGCCGTCTGGTGTTGAAGCTTCGGCGTCACACCTGACCTGGGACGAGCGGAAATTTAAAATCGGTGAAGGCACGTTTTTCGAGATTGCCGGCTGTTACCGGCGTTATCATTGTCCGTTATCGCGGACCATGTATATGGGCAAGCCCGAGGCTAAGTTTCTCGAGGCCGAAAAAGCGGTGCTTGAAGGCCTTGAAGCGGGGCTGGAACAGGCCAGACCGGGCAATGTTTGCGAAGATATAGCCAATGCTTTTTTTGCGGTATTGAAAAAATCCGGCATCGACAAAGACAGTCGGGCCGGCTATCCCATCGGCGTGTCATATCCGCCCGATTGGGGTGAGCGCACCATGAGCCTGCGCCCGGGTGACAAAAGTGTTCTTGAGCCCAACATGACTTTTCATTTCATGCCTGGCCTGTGGCTGGATGACTGGGGGCTGGAAATTACCGAAAGCATTATCATTACCGAGGCGGGTCCTGAGTTCCTGTCAAATGTACCGCGTGAATTATTCATTGTGGATTGAGGCTGGCGCTAAAAATTATGGGTAAGTTGGCATACTTCAAGCTGTTTATTCTTGTCGCCATCACGGTTTTGATTCTGTCGTTTAACTGGTGGGGGAGCAAAGTCGGCCTGTCGCTGGATTTGCCCGACGGCACTTCCCTGCGCGCATGGTTCAGTGAACTGGGAGCCTGGGGTCCTGCCACAGTCATCGGCTCGATGATTGTGGCAATTCTTGTAAGCCCTATCCCCAGCGCTCCTATTGCGCTGGCTGCCGGTGCTATTTACGGACATGTCTGGGGCACGCTTTATGTTTTGACCGGGGCAGAAATCGGTGCCATCGCTGCTTTTTGCATTTCCCGGTACTTGGGGCAGGATTTATTGCGTCAATGGTTTGGTGAAAAGCTTGGCCGCAGTCTGGTCGGCTCACAGAATTTTTTGATGGCAAGTGTTTTTGCCAGCCGGTTGATGCCTTTTATTTCCTTTGATATCGTCAGTTATGCTGCCGGTCTAACGCCTTTGTCCTTCTGGCGATTTGCCATCGCTACATTTGCCGGCATCATACCGGCAAGTTTTGTACTCGCCCACGTGGGGAGTGAAATGGTGGCTGATGAAACAGATCGAATGCTGACGGCGGTGGCTGTTCTGGGCGCTTTGACAGCGCTGCCGTTTGTTATCAGGTTTTTTGCCAAATCGCAGCGTGATTGATACCTGACCAGGGGTGGGTACCGCCTAAATCCAGTGCAGATTTTTACCGCAGTATATGGGTTTGCAAAAGAAATAGAATCACGTTGCCTGATTCTATTATATGTCAATGTAATCTAGTGATAAAAATGAGACATATGGCATTCTTTTTTTCCAAAACTTCCATAGTTTGCGGTCAAGAGGAATGCTTAAAGGTTCCTGTTTTTTTTGAGCCCCGGCAAAAAACTGTATTTTAACTATAAATATTCGTGACTTGTGGCCATATCGACATAAAGGGCTGCCTTGAGGTGAGATTTTTAACGAAAATGGCCAGTTTTGATTCTGGTCAAAAGTGTAACATTTTTGCTCTATCACTATCTCGTGAAATCTGGTTAATTGTATTTTTACCACAACTTGGTTAACACTGTTACATTATGAGATTGCTGTTAATATTTGTTGGACTTTTTTACGTGACTTTTTTCTCGGTCGCGCAAAGTGCTGTGCCAGCTTACATTCAACCATACATCGACCAGGCAGCCACTTTAAGTGCCGATGATTGCGATAATCATTCGCTTAAAAATCTGGCCGTCAGTCAATGTAGTCTCACCAAAGTTTCCGGAACTCAAGATACCTATAAGGACTCACCGGCTGGAGAAGATCTATCCATGGTTTGCCTGTTTCACGCGATTGCCATGGAATCGTCAGCCTATATTGAGTCAGCGACCGAAAAACAAATACCGATTTTGACCAGACGACTGGTTGCGCTGCAACCTTTCAGCATTAAAAAACCGCCTCGAATGACTTCTTGAAAATCTCCCGAACATCTAATTTTTGATCATTCAGTCAGGGGACTCTTAATGTTGGATAGAAGAACTGTTCTATTATCGGGCTTGGCCATAGCCCTCACACCGAAAGTGGCTTTGGCCCACAGAAAGAAAAAATTTGTACTCGACCCGAAGTATATGCCACAACTTGTCAACTGGTCTGGCTATCCGGTCGGAACAGTGGTTGTTGACCCGAAAAATCGGTTTTTGTACCTTGTTGAATCACCTTCGCAGGCCCGGCGCTACGGCGTTGGTGTTGGCAGGGCCGGTCTTGCATTCAAAGGTAAGGCCAGGGTTGGCAGAAAAGTCAAATGGCCATGGTGGAGACCGACCAATAATATGATACGTCGTTCACCACAAAAATATGCGCGATTTGCCAAGGGCGTGCCTGGTGGTCTTAGTAATCCACTAGGTGCCAGAGCGCTGTATCTCTATCGTAATGGTCGTGATACGCTGTATCGGATTCACGGGACCAATCAACCATCAACCATCGGCAAGGCGGTTTCCAACGGCTGCATACGTATGCTGAATGAACATGTCAAAGATCTCTATGAGCGGGTACCAAAGGGTGCTCAAGTTGTCGTCATTTAGGTCCGACACCTAATGCTCTGAAAGCAAGGAAAAAGTAATGCAAGAAAAAAGTAAAATCAGCCGTCGCCCGTTTATACTAGGCGGATTGAGTCTGGGTGGTCTTACCCTGACCGGTTGTGCAACCGCCCAGCGATCCGGGAATGCAGCACCAATCTCAAACCCGCAACTCGCTGCTATGTATGGGCCTCGTCCCAATGAGAGGTTTCCCATACCGGCAGCAGATATCAGTCAGGTGGACCCGAAATATTACAGGACTGAAGTGGATGCCCCCAAAGGCATTCCTGCAGGAACTGTTTATGTGGATACACAAAACTTCTACCTCTATCTGGTGCGCAGAGACAAAAGAGCCATACGTTATGGTGTCGGTCTTGGTCGGGCCGGGTTTGAATGGCAGGGCACGGGCCGAATTGCCTGGAAAAGGAAATGGCCAACATGGACACCGCCTGCCCACATGATTGAACGCCAGCCGGAGCTTGAAATCTACAGTGCCGCAAACGGTGGCATGCCGGCAGGTTTGAAAAATCCATTGGGAGCGCGTGCTCTGTATATTTATCAGGGCGGCAAGGATACGCTTTACCGGCTGCACGGAACGCCTGAGGCGTTTTCAATCGGCAAGGCGGTATCAAGTGGTTGCGTGCGTCTGCTCAATCAGGATGTTATTGACCTTTATCCACGGGTGCCCAATGGCACCAGAATTATCGTGGTGTAAAAATCAAATCAGGGCGTTGTAAATCACGGGTTGATTTGCAACGCCTTTTAATCAAACCACTGCTGTTTCAGGCGTTTGGCAAAGTGATAAATCCGGAGATCTGCTCTTGATTGCTGAAAGCCAGCATGGTCGCCTGTCTTACGTCCGGGACTATCGACACATTTGAAATTTCTTTCACTGTATGCTGGAAGTTTAATCTGTGAGCAACACGTCCGGTTTTCAGATCCACTACCATCAATCCACACTGCGGTTCCTCATTGCGCTTTTTCAGTACACGTTTTAAGGGAAGTTTTTTGAAACCATCATCCTCACGCGGGCGCGAGATGCCGATAACAGCCCAGTTTCCAATAAAAGCCAAACCACGGGCATAGCCGGGGCACTGACACACGGGAACGAATTTCCCGGTCTTTAGAGCGGTTCACGTTTTGATTGAATCGAAAAGGGATTCCCTTTTGTTTTAATTTGTGATTCAAGATGCATGCTGGGGCAAGGAGGCCAGCATGCATGGTAAAACCTTATTCAAACGATCTCAGGGAGCGCGCAGTTGC
>JAJRTY010000040.1 GCA_024278055.1 Alphaproteobacteria bacterium
ACCAGACGCTCTCGACCTTTCGGCGTTAATCGTGCATTCTTGTGTATGTTCATTCGATCCCTCCTTTGATGCTTGAAGTTTGGTAGCTCCAATCATCATAACAAGGATCAAATGAACAACCTATTGGAAGATCACATCTAGCTGTTGTCGTTTTGGCGGCAAATCATACACTGTAATATATAGTCCTTTTGATACTAGGCATTCATCAATTATTTCTTCAACTATTTCCCAATTTCCTCCTGCTGCACCCGTGCCAATTCGTGGCATATGAATAGTAAAATCGTTTTCTAGGGCAAAACGAGCAACCGTTCTTAGACATTTTTCCAAAGAACGATATCGAATTCTGGGAAACTTTGATTTGCCGAAGCCCTCTTGTGCCAGAAGACTGGCAATTACGGTCCCTTCAAACACGGAAGAAAAATGTGTTTGGCCAAGCCTTTCATCCAAAGGCTGATTCACTAACCAAGTTGCGAATTCTTGTTCTGCTTGTGGGAATTTTTGGGCGGTACGGCGCGCAATTCCACCTCCCCATCTGCCTGCTCTGTCATTGACCATCTGACACACTATGTGATTGCCAGTTCCCCTTGGATCTAAAGCGTTACCGTGAACAAACCGGATCGGGTGTGTATCATCACGCGTGGAATCAAATTTGATTAGTCCAGCGACACGTGGCAAATCACCACCTGGGTAACTAGGAATTCCAACGCATTCAATCAACTGACACTGACCATCAATCCAGTTTTCCTTGGAACGTTCGGTGTAGCCGATGGCTGTGCAATGATGGATAATGCTATTTAATGGAATCTTTCGGCCACTTATAGATATCCTTGGCGCAGTGATGGACGGTGCAAAATAATCTACACGATAATGGCGCTTATGATACTTCTCCGATACTGGAGAGGCACAAAACATAGTTACTGGTTGTTGCGATATTTTGGCTACCCGAATAAGAAATGCTTCAGCTGAGACATCGAATTTGCGACGCTCTACCATCAATTCTTCGATTGATGGCACGGTCTCAATTGCCGACAAACTTCCAGCAGGCATAACAAATTCTGACGCGGCAAGATTGCAAAGTAGCTCAAGTTGCCAGTCATCGGAGATTTCTGATGTGCCACCTCGATTGCGAATGCGTTCTGAAGCGTCTGGGAACAACAGATGAGCAATCTCATGTGCAACTGAAAAACGGACACGTTCACGAACCTGCCTTGGATTGTATTCGATGCAAGCTCCGTCAGGAGAAAAAATAGTCCGAGCATCGGCAATATTCGTGTTTGCTTCAGTAGGGACATCCATCAGTTTGGCAATGAACACGGGATTGAAAGGTGGTCCAGACCAGCCTGCTTCACGTGCTTGAAACACAACTTCTCGAGCTTTTCGTTCAATTGCATCGATAGGATTCGCTGCCCCCGCGAACGATAGAACGGACTTGTTAGTCCAGCGTATGTTGCTCGGGGAATTCACAATCGCACTTTCCAGCTTTATTGATTCGATAAATGATCCTAAACCATCTAGGGTGCGAATTGAACAACAACGATTTACTAAAAATATCAAATGGAGATTAGGCGCTGGACGCTCTGACGAATCCAGAGAGCAGGTCAAGGGCCTTTGCGATGCCCCGAACACTGCGCTGATACCCATCGGAAAAGGGCCGTGCCAGATGGTTTGGGGCGGCCACTCGTTTCAGTTTGCCGCGCGCTTCCAATTCGGCTAAGGTCTTTTCAGAGTTGGCAAATCCGCCAGCTCCGGGGCGTCGTAACCCCTCACGAAGCGGTTGGCATCAACCGCAATGATGCCTCCTCAACCTTTATGGTCGGGGAGGCAATGGCGCATGTCCAGGGCCTAACTCCTTCGGGATGATGGCCTAAAGGCTATTGCGGTCGTCTTCGTGCGGCTTACGAACTCCCCGGCTGCCAGAGGAAAACTCTGGTGGCCGATTTTGTTATTGGGGAGGTAGAATTTTGGAAGACTATAATTTCTTTGCAGATTTGCTGAGCACGTTCCGTTCGCTGAACGACTGGATCAAGGCGCTGATCATCGTTGGCTTGTATGCATCTATCACGGTTTGCATTCTCGGAGTTATCAGACGAAAGCCCAAAAGGGAAAACAGCAAGCCGGAAACACCAAATGTGAAACTGGCGATAGAGCCGGGAGAAACGAAGACAATTGATGCACTTTTGCAAGAGCCAACAATTGCCATGAGAGATATTACCATCCGCCAGCACGATTAGGATTTCATTGCATATTGTCAGTATGCATGGCCCGGTGCAATGATGGATTGATTAAGGTAGCCTTACGCAATAGTACAAACCCTAAATGCTGTGCCACATCACGCACCTCTGGTGCTGGGTTTGCCTTGTTTATTATCAGTTCGAAACAACTTGATTGAGAGGGGCATATTTTGTACCTATTAGGTTGTAAAATTTAAGTTTGACTTGAATGGGGAGGAACAAGGTGGCGAGTCCGATATTTACAAGAATGTTTTTTGCTTCACTTGCTGGTAGTATTGTTGGAGCAATTATTGCGAGTAGCACACTATTTTGGTCAATTATGGCAATTGATTTAACCCCTCCTCCGGGAAGTGGCCAGCAGAATATCAATTTATTTTTTGGATTGTTCGAGTTTGACTATGCTTCTTTAGTAACACTTGTTAATCAAGTGCTTGTCGTCGGTATTGCATTAGGAGTAGCCGGGGCAATTTCATGGTTTGAATCACGCCTAGATGGCAAACCACTCGGAAAACATGCAGGTTTTTTTGCGGGAACATCGATTGTTGGTTCGTTGATAGCACTTATTTTGTTTATTGGAATATCGCAGGCAGGAGTTGCACCGGACGTCGTGAACGCCTCATTTGTGAAGTATATTCAAGCGGCTTATATTGTTTTTGCTACGCTGACAATTAGCTATTTTGCTTCAATTCTTCAAGTTCGAAGGGTCAAGGATTTGGGTGTATTAAATGGCTGATATTGCTCTTATAATTGCGTATTTGTATTTATTTGTTGTGTTAGTTGCCGTGGCTTATCGTGGGTATGGAATTTCTGCCCGCAGTATTGCCAGACATGTCGCTGAGCGGGCGCTTTCTAGCCTTGGTGGAAAACTCAAAGTTAAGGATAGTTCAGCAAATATCGAAAATCTAATCGCTGAAATATTTGAAAACAACAACATTGTCGAGGAAGAATTTGGTACATTTGCGGAAATGTCTTTGGCTTCCTACGTGTTTCAGAAAGATAGAACAGCATTACTTCTTAAGAATGCAAACGACGAAAAAGATATTCAGATTAGAATATTAGGACATCTTCTTCATCGTTCGCTAAGAGACCGTGCTTATTTGGAAACTTTGGTTGAGAAATTGCAAGTCGACGCACATAGTTCAATTGTTTCTGACTTTTTTGTTAGAGTTATCGCTAAGGGAAGGTTGGAGAGGTATGCGCATGAATTTGCCACAGGTCTTTTGGTCGATTTTAGCATTGCACCACAACGCATGAACAAGTTTGTCAATGCCAAATTGCTGCAAAAACTAACGAAATAATTACGACTGGTCAAATACCGTCAAGGATATCAGACAGAAGGCTGAACAATTGGACATCGGGTTTGGAGACTGCTGTTGTCAAAGCTTCAAGAAATGAGTGTATCCAAGCTGTTGCAACTTCACGCCCAAATTGGCGAGGAACTGCGCGCGCGTGTTGTAGTGCGGAGCGCCAACAATCCAACGGGTGATTTGGCGGAGTGTCTATTTTGCCGTGCATTCGGCTGGAACCAAGCGCCAAATTCTGAACGTGGATTTGATGCCACCGGGCCAGATGGTACGCTGTATCAAATCAAGGGCCGCCGTATTCATCAACGCAACACATCACGTCAGCTTTCGGCTATACGTGACCTTAAGAAAAAGCCATTTGATATTCTGGCTGGTGTTCTGTTTGACGATGACTATACCATTTTGAAGGCCGCGCTCATTCCCAGAGCAATTGTCGAAAATCAGTCAACGTATGTTGCCCGTACCAACAGCCACAAGTTTATGCTCCGGGATGGCGTGTGGAATGAACAGTCGGTTATTGATGTCACACAAGAGTTGCGCGCTGTCAATTTGTGAAAGCCTTTCAGCCCGCACCCGACCAGCGTGAGGGGCGTAAAGTATCCTCCGCGCGTAGGGTAACAAAAGCGACACGATGCGAGAATTGCTCAAACATGTCGCCGCAAACCGCATTCCCAAGCCATCTGCATACGCATTACCGAAAAAACGCAATTTTCCAGAAAAATATCCGGCAAAGTTCATTACTCTATCAGTTTGGGAAAAACTGCGTAAGTTCGGTTAGGCGTAAGGTGAATGGGCTCACCAATGCTCTGGGCCGCCAAGCTCTTTTTGGGCGGGCTCCTCATCAGCCATCAGCTTAAACCCAAGCCCTTGATAATAGCGCTTTGATTTCTTTTCATCCGGGTCCCACATTACATCTGAACGGATGCCACGGTCTTTCAAGCGTCGCGAAAATGTACGCTGTTTCAGGGGCTGTTCACCATTCTCCATGCACCATTGTTCGTAACTGTTCCAAATGTCTCCAACCGTTGCGCTTTCCGCTGGACCAAGTTTACAAATTGCAGAAATAAACTCGCCCAGAATGTCCATATCTTCCCGGTATTGTTGGGTGTAGGCGTCAACTTCATGCGGAGACGCTAATCCACGCCGTTGCCACATCAAACAACCGCGTACCATCCACGCCAGCACACCCCGCAATTCCTCGCTGACAATACGCTCTTTCAGTTTTGGATCCTGTTCTGATTTTGGGATGGTAACAAGAAATGGAATGGCCTTTTGCCGCCGCCAGATAGCATGGTCCTGTCCCCGGATTTCAGGCAGATGGTTTGCTCCAATCCATACTTTGAAGGCAGGATAGAATTCAAAGCTGTTTTGATGCAAAAAGCGGGCAGTGATTTTGTCGCTACCGGTTAGTTGTTTAATAAGCTTTTCGTCCATGCGCTGGTCTTCGCCGCTTTCAACCGCAGTCACAAAACGCGCTCCATGCAGGCGGGCAATGTTCTCTGTTGGTCCACTGGAATTGTAGCTGTACTGCGCTGAAAATGTCTGAGTGTCAGTGGTTCGAGAATAGTCGCCCAATGCGGCACGGATGATTTCCAACAATGTGGATTTCCCATTTGCACCGGACCCATGACAGATAAACAGGACCTGCTCCACGGTGCTGCCAGTCAGTGAGTATCCAATTGCGCGCTGAAGGAATTTGACCAATCGAGCGGCACGGCGTTTTTTGGCTTTTAATTCGGACCTGGGCAGTTCCGATATTTCGCGCTCCGTAGGCCAACCCATGATGCGTTTCAGGAATGCTTCAAAGCGCGGACATTTTGCATTTGCGTCATATTCAACCTCGGCAAGCTTTGTTATCCGGTCGTCGCGACTGTGGGGACTAAGTTTTCCAGTGCGAAGGTCAACCGTGCCATTTGCAACATTGAGAACCCAATCGTTAGCGTCAAATTCCTCGGGTGAAATGGCGACCAGGCTTTGCGCCACTATGTGGGTTGCCCGCAGGCGTTCTTTCGTTTGCGAAGATTTTGACCAACTGAAAATCTGCTGACGAATTTGCTCCATCGCTTCGCCTGATATTCCCGAGGCTTCTTGTCTAATTTCCATCGGAACGTCCTTGACCAAGTCATCAATACGGCTGCCATTATCCCGCAACCATCGCCTTTCATCCCACCAGAACCAGGACTTGCGCTGATAAGCGTAAAGCAGATCAATTCCGTGTAAATCAATCAAACGCTGCGCATTCCCAAGATCAGTAAATTCGCGCGTAGGTTTCTCTTTTCCTTTTTCTTTTGCCCGCTGAATTTGCCTAGCCGCATACTCCTGCGACCTTGGCTGCGCGAGGCAGTGAGCACTGATGCCATAGTCCGGGTCAAGCAAGATTGATGCAATAGTGTCATCCTCAACCCCGGCCCTAACCAATTCACAGGCAACGCCAAATACGGCCTCAGACCGGCTGGCATATGCCTTTGGGTCCTCAGGGTCTCCGCCATGCACAATAACGGATTTTATCCTGTCGGTAACCGATGCAGGCAAATCTTCGACGCTGCCCAAACGTGGGAGGTCACTAGAAAGGGTGACTTGGGCTTTGTCGCTGTTTTGCGTTTGCTTCCCCGGAGCCCGGGTAAACTGGTCGAGCGAATAGCGCCTTGTCCATTTTGCTTCTACAACACAGGCCAGCGCTGGCACGCGCCCCTTCTTGCATTTCTTTTCATCCGGCACATTGATTGTTCCCGGCAGGCGCATGATGCGGTCGACGTTGTGGCAATGGTCTCCCTGCAAGTCCAATTCGATTTTTCGGTTGTATGCCTCTAGTTCTTCAATGCGATATTTGTCACCGCTGATCTGTTGTTCCTCGTTTAACAGCCAGAAGCCCTGATATCCGCCACCGGAGAAGATGATAGCGCTTGGGGGCGGAATATATTCACGCAAAACGCGGAGAGCACGCTCCTGCTCATTTATAAGGTCTTCGCCTGCTCTTGGGTCAACGTCCACATGCAGGCAGACCATTCCATTGACATCGGTCTTCTTAGCCTTTTTGTTCAGGTCCCGTATCGCCGGGTTCACCATGAAATAGATGTTCTCGACGCCTTGGCGGACTTCGATCCATTTTGCAGCGGCATCTCGTGTCTCTGGACCAAAGGTTGCCGTTGTGGCCTTGCGGCGTTCCGGGTGGATTGATGTCAGCACCCAGCGCTCACATGGCCATTCATTCAAGAATTTAATTGCACCCTTGGTATCAGGCAACAAGCTTTTCTCATCGCCTTCATTCACGGTTGCGGCTATCTTTGTAAGGTCAGAACTGTGGTGAATGCAGTCCAATTGTTCAATCGCGGCTCCGGTGCTTTGCTCAGCACTGGCGCCGCTTCTTTTTTGCTTTTCCATCACTCAACTGCGCCCCCTGATTCAATCCATGCACGCACATCAGAGATGCGGTAGCGAACGTTTTTACCGACCTTCAAGAAAGGTGGCCCTATGCGCTGGGAGCGATAGGACTCAAGTGCCTTCTGTGAAAAGCCAGTGAGTTGAGCGACTTGCGCGGCAGTAAGAAATTCAGGCGCAACGGGGGCATTGCCTGAGTGGATCATATGGGAAATGCGAGCCGCCACGGCTCCCGCAATTTCATCCGCAAATATGCTATTGGCAGTCATTTTGACCTCCGACGAAATCGGCATTTTTCAGCCGTGGAAATGTTTGATTGTTTCGTCGGTGCGCAGGCCCACTGACCATTGCGTATTAAGGGGCATTTTGTGGTCCCCGCCGGTCTGCTCGGGACTGCCACCCGGTCTATGGTCAGTTTTGCACTGGCGTTTTACACGCTTCGCAAAGCCATTCGCTCTACAGACGCCAAATCAGTAATTCTGCAATTTGGAAAAGTAAAGACAAAATTCCCGAAAAAGGCTTGTTGCGTGGAATTAAATTTATCAAGCGGGGACAAGTAGTTACTTATCCCCGCTTGTTGCGAATAGTTCGAAAATAGCAGCGCTCATTTTCTCCTGTTCTGCGAGAAGCGAATCAAATAATGCGCTCTTGTGGATATACACGCCATCAATTCCCGGCACCGTGTGGTCGAGTAACAGCCGGGCATTTACCGGGTCAATTCCCTCTCGCTGGGCAATGGTGCGGTAGGTATGGCGCAAGATGTGGCCGGTTTCGCTGGGCAGGCTTTTTTCTTTCCAAACCTGGGTGGCGATTATTTCGCCCGTCTTGCTTGATCTGGTGGGAAACAACCACGGCGCATTTGGAAACAGAACTTCACTTGTTTGCATTATCTGTTCAACCAGTTCCACCATTCGCCCGGACAATGGCAAATCGAACGAGCGTCCAGATTTCATTCTCGGGATGCTTATTGTCTTTTGCTCAAGGTGAACCCACTCCCGGCGCAGCGATACGAGTGTACCGGGGCGCAGTCCTGACAATAGCCCAAGGGTATGCATGTCACGGCGCAAAGGATTGGGTAAGGCCTGAACCCTGCGCGACCAGTCGGCAAGATCATCTGGCATGATGACACGGTTGCTTGCCCGCTCCTTGTTGAAGGTGACCGCTGCAACCGGGTTGCCGGGCAGTGAGTCCGGGTCATCCACAACCTTGAGGGCAAAATTATAGCCTGCCCGGAAGTCTCGCATCGCTTGATTGGCGCAACGGGGACCATGATCCTTGGTGATGCGCCGGTGTTCCTCGCGCGCCATTGAACGCTTTATGTCTGCAATCGAGACATTTGCCCAATCGGATAGATACCGCTCGAGCCGGTCCATCATGTCGGCAATGGTTCGTTCCGCGCATTCGCGTGAACGCATATCGGCGGTGTATTCTTCATACATCCGCCGCACGGTCCAAGTTCCGGCATCGGCTTCGGGGTCGAATGCCGGTGCGTTGGGATCAATACCTGATTTAATTTGTTCAAGGATGGCGATTGCCCTTGTCCGCGCATCCTCCAGAGAAAGTTCGTTTGTTGTACCAAGCGTATGGCGGACGGTCTTGACCAGCGTTCTGCGACCGTGTTGCCCCCTCCAGAGGTCGCGCTGGACCTTGTAGGATTTGCTTTTTTTGTTGATGGTCACCATAAACCCGGTGACCTTGGTATCGCGCACATCAAACGGTTTGCCCTGATACTGCAATCCCTTGATATAGCCCTCCGTCAAGCGTTCAGGCATGCTAAATTTCCTTTCCAAACCGTATATCTCGCATATCCCAAACCGTTTCCAAACCGGGTGGCCCAAGGGTGCGCGAGGGCTGCTTAGTGGAAGAATAGCGCCAAATGCCTGATTTAGCTAGTGTTTATAGTAGACAAGGGGGATTGAAAGGGATAACATGTTCCGACTTCTAATCCGTAGGTCGCACGTTCGAATCGTGCCGGGGTCGCCAGTTTCAGATTAATCACCATCAATCGTGCCTTTGTGCCTGCCGCTTTCGCGGTAGATAACGTATAATCCTGCAGCAATGATGATCGCGGCACCCAGTAAAGTGGTTTGATCCGGCGTTATGCCCCAATAAAGAACATCAATCGCCACAGCAAACACCAGCGACACATACAACAGCGGTGCAATCACCGACACCGGTGCATATTTTATCGCCTGCATCATGAAAAACTGAGCCCCAAGGGCAAATGTGCCCATGACCAGTAACAAGATCCATTCAGTTGTGGTCGGTTGGCGCCAATACCACGGCAGGATAACGCTGGCGCAGGTTACGACGATTACGGAAAAATAAAGTACAATAACAGCACTGTCATCTGTCATCGACAATCGCCGTCGCAATACAACCACCAGAGCGAAACACAAAGTTGATGCCAGAAGAAGTAAAATAATCGGGTCAAATCCGGCCTGCGGTTTTGTCAGCACCAAAACGCCTAAAAATCCCACCAGGACACCGGTCCAGCGTTTAAATCCCACTTTTTCCCTGAGCATTGGCACACTAAGAGCTGTGATCATCAGGGGAGCTGCATAGGTGACAGAAACCGTTTGCGACAATGTCAGGAAATTCAAAGAGTAAATCAGGGCAGCCATGCCGGCCGCACCAATAAACCCCACCGACAGATGCGTGAAAGGTTTTGACGTTTTGAGCGCAGGCAGGTTTCCCATCACCATGAGCAATATCAACATGGCGGGAATGGGAATCAAATTGCGAAAAAACAACAGCTGAATGGTCGAAAAATCATCGCGAAGAAATTTAATCATACCATTCATCGCCACCCAGAACACTTCTGACAGAAGCATAAAACCAATACCGTATAATGCTGATGATGAAACAGGGTTAGTATTTGTTTTACTGGTATTTGCGGTATTTTTTTCTATCAAAACCCGAACTCCTGGAAAGTCAATATTGTTTCAATCCGTGTGCGGCAAAACACAAAACTTTAAGCGCTTGCACGTAGGCCGTGGGATGGAACTTCAGAATTGAAAACAGAAAAAATCTGCCGGGCAGGGGCATCGTAAATCGATATCAGACTATACGCCGCAGGCTGGATGCACAAGCGGATTTGGTGTTAACAATGCTATGCGTTTTTTGCATCTCAGCCTTGCTTAAACGGCGCTGGTAAAAAACTGAATTAAGCGCATATAGCAGTCAGGAACAAACCTCGAAACGAGCGTTTTAACTAACACTGAACCAAAGGAAGGGGCATGAAATGGGCTCTATTGCATCACAGTACAACACATCAATCATCGGAACTTTTTTCCAGGATTTCGCCGGAGCTCTTGTCAACTCCGTGGTCTCCTTGAAAGAGTTCATTGCCGTCTCCCGGGCGGAGCGTGAATTGCGCCTCCTCGATGACCGCATGCTGGAAGATATCGGTCTTAGCCGGTCAGATATTTCCTATGCAGTCCGCCGGGGAACAGGCCGCTAATTCCACATTGTTTTCCTCAGCGACAAGCTTAGACAATACAACGCCCGGCGGTTGAGTTCGCCGGGCGTTGTTTTTTGTAAAATTTGCTTAAAATTAACGTTCCTTCATTAAGCTTTGTAAAAAAAACGAACGAATTAGGCACAAACTCATGCAGGAACAGCACACCACACCGCAAAAAGATGATGAAGCCCGCTGCGAATTCAGGCGGCGGACGCTGAAGGGCGGAAAAATTGTCTTTAACAATCGTCAAAGCGTTCTCGATTGCACTATTCGCGATCTGTCAAAAGCAGGATGTCGGATTATTGTGCCAGACCAGGCAGATATGCCTGCGGAATTTGAACTTCATTTGCCCGGCAGTGATGAAAAATTTCAATGCCAGATCATCTGGAGAAAACAAAAAGAGGCCGGTGTTAAGTTTGAATAATGGTTAGAGAGGCAGCTAAAATCAGGCCTCGTATGAATTCAATACTTCAAACCCGGCTTTAAGATCGGCAATAAGATCTTCGGGATTTTCCAGGCCGATATAAAACCTCAAACTATACCCCTCATCCGGCCAGACATTAACGGTGCGGTAGGTGGAGGGATTAAAGGGGAGCACCAGGCTTTCGAAACTGCCCCAGGATTCACCAATGCCAAAACATTCAAGATGATCGAGCATGGCAAAAACAGCATCGTCACTATATGGCTTGAGCCTCACTGAAAATAGACTTCCGGCACCGTCAAAATCCCGTTTCCAGATATCATGACCCGGATTGCCGGCAAGGGCAGGGTGGAGGACTTCTTCAATTTCCGAACGCGTGCGTAACCACTCAGCTATCGCGATGCCGTTTTCCATATGCCGCTCAAGCCTCAACCTGAGGGTGCGCAATCCCCGGGCCGCCAGATTGATATCATCGCCCCCCACATATAAGCCCTGGAGTTTATGAGCTGATTTGAGGGTGGCGAAATGTCTTTCGCCCCCCGCTGTTGCGACGCCCATCATCAGATCAGCATGGCCGCCAATATATTTGGTCACTGCCTGTACACTGATATCAACACCAAGTTTCAAAACATCATAGTAAACCGAAGTCGCCCAGGTGTTGTCAGTTATTACGACAATTTCATGCTGGTGGGCAATTTTGCAAATGGCTGGAAGGTCCTGTACCTCCATGGTTTGGGAACCCGGGCTTTCTGTGAAGATGACTTTGGTATTCGGTTTTACCAACCTTCCGATATCACCCCCGATCAAAGGATCATAATAGGTCGTTTCGATATCCAGATTGCACAGGAACATTTCGCAAAACCGTCGTGTTGCCTGATAAACGCTATCCACCATCAAAAGGTGATCACCGCTTTTCAGAAAAGCGAGCAGGGATGTGGTGATGGCATTGAGGCCGGAGGGACATAGAATTGTGCCATATCCGCCCTCGAGACCGGCCATTGATTTTTCAAAATTCCGCGACGTTGGAGTGCCTGCCCGCGTATAGGTATATTCCTGTTTGTACTCAATAAAGGCTTTGGCAGTTGGAAAAAGAACAGTTGAGCCATGATAAACAGGTATATTTATAAAGCCGTGATGCTGGTGCGGAGCGCGACCCAGGTTAACAAGATCAGTGTATCCGGTTGAAGCAGAAAACACCGGGTTTCCGGGCTTGTTTCGATCGTTTCCCATGTGTTTTTCTCTGGTGTTTTTTACCCGAAACTGACCATTTGGCATTAACCAAAAATGAATTTGCCGTTGGATAGCGTTTTATCTTCTTGACCACAAGTCCATAATCGAATTGGATAAGGGCTGTAACAGGTTATTAAAACATGTTGCAAAACTTGTAAGGAGGGAACATCACAGTTTGTGATATTGACACAACTGGTGTAATTGATCCACATGAGGGACTGGGAGCCCTGTTGATCGATTGTAACAGGGTGTCTTTTGTGACGAGGTGTCGTATCCTCATATTTACGTAAAATTTTAAAAACAGGGATGAGTTGAGATGAAATATAAACTTCTTTCTGTCGCGCTTGGAGCAGCATTGGGCTTTACAGCTACTGCAGCAACAGCCGGCACATTAGATGATGTGAAAAAGAAAGGGTTCGTCCAGTGTGGCGTGAGCCAGGGTCTGGCAGGATTTTCAAATCCAGATGCCAAGGGCAACTGGTCGGGTCTTGATGTTGATGTATGTCGCGCAGTTGCCGCTGCCGTTTTCGGTGACGACAAAAAAGTCAAATACACACCATTGTCAGCCAAAGAGCGTTTTACAGCTCTGCAATCCGGTGAAATTGACATTCTGTCACGCAACACCACCTGGACCGCTACTCGCGATACAGCACTGGGTCTGAACTTTGCCGGCGTAAACTATTACGATGGTCAGGGCTTCATGGTTCGCAAGGATCTTGGCGTAGCAAGCGCACTTGAGCTTAACGGCGCTTCAGTTTGCACCAACACCGGTACAACAACAGAATTGAACGTTGCTGATTATTTCCGCGAAAACAAAATGAAATATGAAGTGATTGCTTTTGAAAAAGCTGACGAAGTTATCCAGGCATATGACGCTGGCCGTTGTGACGTGTTCACAACTGATGCATCTGGCCTCTATGCTCAGCGCCTCAAGCTGAAAGATTCGTCCAAGCATATCGTTCTTCCTGAAATTATTTCAAAAGAGCCTCTTGGACCTGTTGTTCGCCAGGGTGATGATCAGTGGTTTAACCTGGTTAAATGGACTGTCTTTGCGATGGTGAATGCCGAAGAAATGGGTGTTACATCTGCAAACGTCGATTCCAAAAAAGGCGGCAGCCCAGCTGAAAAACGTCTTCTTGGTGTTGAAGGTAACTTTGGCCAAAATCTTGGTGTCGGCAATGACTGGGCCTACAACATTGTGAAGCTCGTGGGCAACTACGCTGAAAGCTTCAACAGAAATGTTGGACCAGACACACCATTGGGTATTGCCCGCGGTGTTAATGCTCTGTGGAGCAAAGGTGGCATTCAGTACGCACCACCTATCCGCTAAAGAATACTCTGGGGAGTCTTTGTGCTTCAGGCGTGAGCTGTTTTTAACAGCACCAATGTCTGGCGCACGGAGCCTCCCCGGTTTTTTGTAATTGTGTCTGCCACTCTTTCGACTGCCGACAGTTGAGCGAACGTGTAAAGTTAGGCTTGGGATGCTTAATTTTGAGATTGGGTGGTGGCCTGATTGTAAAACTCTCAATTCTGACGATCTTTAATGAATATTTGAGAGACTGCACCGAAGAGTGCAAGGTTTAATGGGGAGGGGTCATAAGTGTCATCTGACATTAGCGACAGAGCTGAAGACAGCAGTAAAGTCTCGATCTGGAACGATCCAAAAGCGCGCGGCATCTTTTTTCAAGTCATCCTGGTAGCAGTAATCGGTTATCTCATTTGGGCGCTGGTCGATAATACTATCCGAAATCTTGAAGCACGAAAAATTGCTTCGGGCTTTGGCTTTCTTAACACCACGGCCAGTTTTGGCATTAATCAGACTTTAATCCAGTATTCCGAAGCCTCCAGCTATGGCAAGGTCTTCATTATTGGCCTACTCAATACATTGCTGGTTGCCGGCGTTGGCGTATTTTTCGCTACGCTTATCGGGTTTTCAGTAGGCATTATGCGGTTGTCCAAAAACTGGGTGATTGCAAAAATCGCCACAGTCTATGTTGAAACCCTGCGTAACATTCCCCTGCTTCTGCAAATTCTTTTCCTCTATATCGCGGTTTTGAGGTCGGTTCCGGGCAAACGCGACAAAGCTTCGTTTTTTGACACTATCCACCTTAATGTGACCGGTATCTGGGCACCCAAACCACTGCCTCAGGATGGCTTCAGTATTGTCATTATTGCTTTGATTTTGGGTTTGGTTTTAACTTATTTAATCAGTAAATGGGCAAAAAAGCGCCAGGCCGAAACCGGTCAGCAATTTCCGGTGGCGTGGACAGCGCTTGGTTTGATTATCGGATTGCCGATTGCGACCTACTTTGTTATGGGAAGCCCGCTTGAATGGGCCTACCCGGAATTCAGAGATACCGGATCGCGGTTGCGTCTGGGCTTCCAGCTTGGCACCGGTATGCAGATAATACCGGAATTTCTCGCACTTCTGATTGCTCTTTCACTATATACCGCGTCCTTCATAGCGGAGATTGTGCGAGCAGGCATATTGGCGGTCTCCTACGGTCAGACCGAAGCGGCCAGCGCTTTGGGCATCAAAAACTCTCATACTTTGCGCCTGGTGATCATTCCTCAGGCCATGCGGGTGATTATTCCGCCCCTGACCAGTCAGTATCTGAATCTGACAAAGAATTCTTCGCTTGCTGTTGCCATTGCATATCCCGATCTTGTTTCGGTTTTTGCCGGAACGGTATTGAACCAGACCGGGCAGGCAGTAGAAATTATTATGATGACTATGGGCGTGTATCTCACAATCAGTATTGTGACATCAATGTTCATGAACTGGTACAATGCCAAAGTGGCATTGGTGGAGCGTTAGACCATGGCACAAGGATATGTAAGAAAAGAAATGTCGCCTGACATGGCACCGCCGGTAACGGAATCAGGTGTCATCGGCTGGGCATTGAAAAACCTGTTCTCAAGTTGGCTCAACGGAGTTTTGACGTTCTTCGGGGTGTATATTATCTACCTGACGGTTCCGCCCTTCTTTGAGTTTACGATTTTTGATGCGATCTGGACCGGGGAGAACGGCAAAGCCTGCCGCAATATCACCGATGGCGGTATCGTGCCTGATGGCCAGGCGATTGGTGCATGCTGGCCTTATGTTAAGGCCTATTTCTCCCAATTCATCTATGGACGTTATCCGCTGGAAGAAAGATGGCGGGTTGATATCGCCATGTTTGTTGGTGTGATTTCATTGATACCCTTGCTGATGCCCACATTGCCGTATAAGCGCGAAAATGCTATTTTCCTGCTTGGTATCTATCCTTTCCTGGTAACTATTCTGCTGACCGGTGGCAACATCGGCGTCGGCTCCGGTGCCTGGGGACTTTTGTTGATCCTTATGGTGTTAGGTGCCGGATTGGTCATCTTTCAGGCCAAGACCACGCAATCGATCCAGATAGGGTCGGGTCTCAAAGTTGTGGCAGCAATTGGTGCGGTTGTCGCACTGGTATACCTGGCCTTGAGCTTTGACTGGGGCATGAGCCAAGTTGAAACACCACTGTGGGGAGGTTTGCTCGTTACCCTGGTTGTTGCCATAACCGGAATTGTTGCCTCTTTTCCCATTGGCATTGTTCTGGCGCTTGGGCGTCGATCCGAAATGCCGGTGGCCAGACTGTTCTCTGTGATTTTCATTGAGTTCTGGCGCGGTGTGCCGCTGATCACTGTTTTGTTCATGTCCAGTGTGATGTTGCCGTTGTTCCTGCCCGAAGGTGTTCAATTCGACAAATTGCTCAGGGTTCTGATTGGTGTCACTCTGTTCTCAGCCGCCTATATGGCCGAAACCGTCAGGGGCGGCCTGCAGGCAATCTCCAGAGGCCAGTATGAAGGGGCCATGGCACTGGGTTTAAGTTTCTGGCAGATGATGGGGCTTATTGTTCTGCCCCAGGCTCTCAAGCTGGTCATACCCGGCATCGTTAACGCCTTCATCGGTCTGTTTAAAGACACCACCCTGGTTTTGATTGTGGGTCTGTTTGATCTGCTGGGCCAGGTTCAGGCGTCTTTCACTGATCCTGTCTGGTCATCTCCTGTTACCAGTCATACCGGCTACCTTTTTGCAGGCTTGGTATTCTGGGTTTTCTGTTTTGGTATGTCGCGGTATTCGATTTTCATGGAAAATCTTCTTCACCGCGGTCACAAGCGCTAGAGGTAAATTTATGGCTGAAGCACCTAAGAAATCTTCTTCCAAGGAAACGTCGGCAAAAAAACCGGCGGCAAAGAAATCTGCTACTAAAAACTCCAACGGCTCTGCCGCGCGCGCAGCAGAGTCTCAGGAAGCTCAACCAAAAATGGTCGTCAGTGACGAGACTGCCATTGAAATTACCGATATGCATAAATGGTACGGTGATTTTCATGTTCTTAAAGACATCTCACTGAAGGTTAACAAGGGCGAACGTATCGTCATTTGCGGCCCTTCCGGCTCGGGTAAATCGACGTTGATCCGATGCATCAACCGCCTGGAAGAACATCAAAAAGGAAAGATCGTTGTCGACAAAATTGAGCTGACCAACGACCTGAAAAAAATCGACGAAATCAGGCGCGAAGTCGGCATGGTGTTTCAGCATTTTAATCTGTTCCCGCATTTGAGCATCCTGGAAAACTGCACGCTGGCGCCAATCTGGGTACGTAAAATGCCCAAAAAAGAAGCCGAAGAAATTGCCATGCACTATCTTGAGCGGGTGCGTATCCCTGAGCAGGCCCTGAAGTACCCCGGACAACTTTCCGGCGGTCAACAACAACGTGTTGCTATTGCGCGTTCACTATGCATGAACCCGAAAATCATGTTGTTTGATGAACCAACCTCCGCACTTGATCCTGAAATGATCAAGGAAGTGCTCGAAGTGATGATCAATCTCGCCCATGACGGCATGACAATGCTGTGTGTTACCCATGAAATGGGATTTGCCCGCGAGGTTGCCAATAGTGTTATCTTTATGGATGAAGGCCAGATCATTGAGCAGAATGAACCCGAAGAGTTCTTCACCAATCCACAAAGTGAGAGAACAAAATTGTTCCTGAGCCAGATTCTGCACTAATATATCGGCAGGAAAACCTGACAAGGCCCTGGGGGGCAAAAAAGCACTACCGGAAACGGTGGTGCTTTTTATTTGTGCTTTATTCTTCAGGTTCTTCCAGTTCGCCCTTTTCCTGGGCAAAAGGCACAAAGCCGCAGCGCTGATAAAGACCAAGGGCGCGAGGGTGATCAAGCGTGCAGGTCTGAACAAACAATCGCCTGGGCGAGTGCAACCAGGCCAGGGAAATTGCCTGACTGAGAAGGTAGCGACCAAAGCCCTGGCCAATGACTTCCGGCATCAGCCCCATAAAAACAAGTTCGACATCGGGCATTTTACGAAAATCGAGTTCAACATATCCTGCCGGACATCCGTTCACATAAAGCACATAAAGTTCAACAGCGGGATCCTGTATAACCTCGGCCAGCTCCTCGTCCGTCATTTTCAGCCGGTTCACCCAGATATAATCAGCCCCGACGGTTTGATAAAGGTATCGATAAAAATGAACCGGCGGATTATCTGCCCGGATCAGGGCGATTTGCGAATGCGAAGGGGCAGGGATGTTGAGATGAGGATCTTCAAACATCTCCAGATGGGTGATGGTAATTTCATGGATTTTTCCCATTGGCTTCACGAACCTGTTTCTATGGGAACGTCTTTTGCACTTCCCCACTGCGCCCATGAACCATCGAACAGGGCGACCGATTTACTTTTACCGATTAATTCAAGTCCCAGCACAAGCACGGCCGCTGTCACACCTGAGCCACAGGTGGTGACAATAGGTTTGCCGGGATCTACACCGCCATCAACAAACGCCTGCCGGATGTCTTCAGGTGATTTCAGGGTGCCATTGTCCTCGAGCAAATTGGTATAGGGCACATTAAATGACCCCGGTATATGCCCGGATTTCAGCTCCGGTCTTGGCTCAGGCGAGATTCCGGCAAATCTTGCTGCACCCCTGGCATCAACTATCTGGGGTGAATCTTCTGATGCTACCGCTTTAAGCATGTAGTCGAGGGATTTGGCCTTGCTCGGTTGAAAACGTGAAGCAAAGTGGCATTCACGCGGGCTTCGTGCCGGCCCATCTTCCAGTGGTAGATCCTCTGCAATCCATTTTGGCAATCCGCCATTCAAAATGGCAACATCATTATGGCCCATAATCCGGAACATCCACCAGGCGCGCGCTGCACTGAACAGACCGAGCGAATCATAGATGATCACACGGTTGCCATTGCCGATACCCAGTTTGCGCATGCGCGAAGAGAACTTTTCCGGGCTCGGCAACATATGCGGCAGTGAACTTGTGGCATCGGATATCTCGTCGATATCGAAAAACACTGCACCGGGAATGCGCTGTTTGTCAAACTCTTGTCTGGCATTTCTGCCCGAGTTTGGCAAATGCATGGAGGCATCGAGCATAATGATATCCGGTGCATCAAGATGCTGCGCCAGCCAATCTGTTTCGACAATCCACGGGCTGTTGTGTGTGGTCATGATTTTTCACCATCGGTTACAAATGCGACACGAACACGGCGGTTTTTCCCGCCCTTGTTCTCAATTTTCACTATATAAACGTCACCAATTTCTGCGGTGTTAGCAACATGTGTGCCACCACAGGGCTGCATATCGCAATTACCGATTTCCACCAGCCGCACCTTGCCCGTACCCATGGGGGGCTTTACGTTCATCGATTTCACCAGATTGGGATTGGCCAGTAATTCCTCATCGCTGATCCACCGGTCTGTGACATCATGATTGCCTTGAATGAGCCGGTTGAGTTCAGCGCTGATTTCATGCTTGTCGAGCCCGCCGTCAGGGATATTGAAATCGAGGCGACCGCGTTCAGTGCCAATCTGGCCACCGGTTACCGGATAAGACAAAACCGCCGAGAGCAGATGGAGGGCAGTATGCATGCGCATATGAGCATGGCGGACCTGCCAGTTCAGCCGGCATCTAACCAACGCGCCCGGCTTGGGCAGAATACTGCCTTCAGGTGCTACATGGACGATGCGCTTGTCACTGTCATAGATGGTGGTGGCAATCGGGCAGGTTCCCGCACCTTCGATGTCCAGTTCACCACAATCGCCGGGCTGGCCACCGCTGGTGGCATAAAAGTTGGTACGCTCCAGAATGATGCCGCCACGCTCATTAACATCAACAACGCGGGCTTCGCATTCGCGCATGTAGGCATCATCCCTGAAAATCATCTCAGTCATGACTTAACCGTCAACTTCAACAGTAACATCGGGCACATCTGTCTGCGGCGTTACCAGCCAAACAGGTACGGGGAGATCCTTGGAGCGCAGAAACTCGGGGTTGAACAGCTTGCCCTGATAGCGTGTGCCAAAATCACACAACATGGTGACGATGGTATGACCCGGCCCCAATTCGCGGGCAAGGGCAATCGCACCGGCCACATTGACGCCGCTGGAGCTGCCCAGACACAAGCCTTCGTCCGACAACAGGTCAAATACGGTTTGCACGGCTTCACGATCAGAAATAAAATAGGAACGGTCAATTGGCGCCCCTTCGAGGTTGGCTGTAATGCGCCCCTGTCCGATGCCTTCGGTAATCGAGCTGCCTTCTGATTTCATTTCGCCATTAGTGTAGTAATTATACATGGCCGATCCTGGCGGATCAGCAAGGGCAATCTGAATATCGGGATTATATTCCTTCAGCCCCATGCCAACCCCGGCAATGGTGCCGCCGGTACCAATGGCACAGCAAAATCCGTCGACCTTGCCATTGGTCTGCGCCCAGATTTCCGGGGCTGTTGTTTCAATATGCGCCTGGCGGTTGGCGATATTATCAAATTGCTGCGCCCAGACCGCGCCATTGGGCTCGGTTTGCGCCAGAGCCTGCGCCAGCCGGGCGGAATATTTCTGATAGTTGTTGGGGTTTTTATAAGGTACAGCGGGCACCTGAACCAACTCGGCACCGGCAATGCGCAACATGTCCTTTTTTTCTTCAGACTGGGTTTCAGGTATGACAATGACAGAGCGAAACCCCAGCGCATTGGCCACCAGAGCAATGCCGATACCGGTGTTGCCGGCGGTACCCTCAACAACAACGCCGCCTTTTTGCAAGGTGCCGTTATTGATGGCGTTTTTGATTATAAAATAAGCCGCCCGATCCTTGACCGACTGGCCGGGGTTCATGAACTCGGCCTTGCCTAGAATCGTACACCCGGTAATCTCTGAGGCACGGCGCAGGTGAATGAGCGGGGTATTGCCGATGGCATCCGTCATCCCGGTGGAAGTGATCATATAGGCCTCATGAAAATGGGGTTTGATTATTGAAAACGATTGCTGTCACGATACAGAGCCGTTGGAAATGGTTCAAGGGGGTTGGTGCAGTGGTTCATGAAAAAGTGTTGTTTTACGAAAATAGCAAGAGACGGCCCTTCATCTATGGTAAGATTTGCAAAAATATCGGCTGGCGGCCATCGTCGTTTTTATACTGCAAGCAGTCGGGCAGAACTTACCCGCGTTTTGATACATGGATTATGTTTTTTCCAAATTGATTGTTTAATGCGTTATCGAGCATAGGAACCAGGGTGATGAAATCTCAAGCAAAAGTAGTTGTTATTGGCGGTGGTGTTGTCGGTGTGAGCACACTTTATCATCTGGTCAAAAAGGGCTGGAGTGATTGCGTTCTGGTTGAGCGCAATGAACTTACCTCAGGTTCAACCTGGCATGCCGCTGGACTGCTGCCTCTGTTCAATATGAGTTATTCCGTCGGCCAGATCCATAAATACTCGGTAAAGTTTTATCAGGAACTGGAGAAAGAGACCGGACAGTAGGTTGGGTTCAGTAAAGTATCAAACATTCGCCTCGCTGATAATCAGGACCGTATGGATGAATATAAGTATTATGCCGGTGTGGCTAAAACCATCGGCATTGATGTGCGGTTTCTCACCCCCCAGGAGGTCAAGGAAATCTGGCCGCTGTGTAATACGGAAGGATTGATCGGCGCCATACAGCATGTGGATGATGGCTATATTCAACCGGCTGACTTAACTCAAGCCATGGCCAAGGGCGCGCGCAATGGTGGTGGCGAAATCTATCGCAACACCCGCGTGCTGGCGATTGAACAACAGGGCGATGACAGCTGGATTGTCAAAACCGACAAAGGCGATATCGCCTGTGAACAGGTGGTGACGGCAACCGGCAACTTCGTGCGCCAGACCGGTTTGATGCTTGGTCTCGATATTCCGGTCATTCCGGTTGAGCATCAATATATCGTCACCGAACCGCATTCCGATATTGTGCAACGGCAAAAAGACGGTCTGCCTGAAATGGGCGTTTTGCGTGAATCTGACGCCTCATACTATATGCGCGAAGAAAATGGTGGCCTGATCCTTGGGCCATATGAAAATGGTGCGCCGTGCTGTTACATTGATGGCCCTGATGAAAACGCCGAATATGAGTTGTTCCAGGAAGACCTCGATCGCCTTGAGCCTCACATAGAAGCCGCCATGAACCGCGTGCCGGCCTTCGCCGAAGTCGGCATCAAGAAGGTCTACAATGGCGCCATCTGCTATACGCCCGACGGCTCTCCCATCATCGGTCCCGCCTGGGACAAAAAGAACCTGTGGCTCAACGAGGGTCACAGCTTCGGCATAACGGCAGCAGGCGGGGCAGGCTGGCAGATTGCCGAATGGATGGTGGACGGTGAACCGACCATCGACATGATGGGTGTGGACCCGCGGCGCTTTGGCCCATACGCCTCGCGCGGCTACCTTAAAACCAAAAATGAAGAAGCCTACCGCAATGTCTTCGTCATCCATTACCCTGATGAAGAACGCGGTGATGCACGGCCTTTGAAGCAGACGCCATGTTATGACCGCATGAAAGCGCGTGGCGCTGTCTTTGGTCAGGTCTATGGCTGGGAGCGCCCCAACTGGTTTGCACCCGATGGCGTTGAGGCCAAAGATGTGTGGAGTTTCAGGCGGTCTAATTACTTCGAGCATGTTGGCAATGAATGCAAACATGTGTCTGAAAAAGTAGGGCTTTTAGACATGAGCGCTTTTTCAAAGTATCAGGTATCAGGTCCGGGCGCTGAACAGTTTCTCGACAGTATCGTTGCCAACCGTATCCCCAAAACAATTGGCCGCATTGGCCTGTGTCATATGTTGTCTGAAAATGGTGGCGTGCGCAGTGAATTCACAATATACCGCACCGGACCCCAGGGTTTTTATCTGGTCTCTGCCGGTGCAGCCGAACGCCACGATTTTGATTATCTGCAAAAATTGGCACCAAAAGACGGCAGTGTAAATTTGCAGCTGGTCACCAGCCAGTATGGCGTGCTGGTGCTGGCCGGTCCAAAGTCGCGCGATCTTTTGCAAAAGCTCACCGACACTGACCTGTCGAATGAAAGATTCCGCTGGCTGTCAGGAAAGTTCATCAACGTAAATTGCGCTCAAGCGCACGCCCTGCGGGTGAATTTTGTCGGTGAACTGGGCTGGGAGCTGCATCATCCCATAGAAATGCAGAATTACATCTACGATCAACTGATGGCGGCGGGCGAGGAGTTTGACATTAAACCGTTTGGCATCCGCGCCATGGATTCAATGCGTCTGGAAAAATCCTATCGCCTGATTCCGCGTGAACTCTCTATCGAATATTCAGCCCTCGAATCCGGCCTCGACCGCTTCGTTCACCTGAACAAGGGCCAGTTCATTGGTCGTGACGCACTGGTGGAATGGCAACAAAAAGGTTTTGCCAACACGTTCGTTACCATGGAAGTACACGGCATCACCGATGCCGATGCTCGTGGCTCTGAACCGATTTACAAGGATGACCAACTCATCGGCCGCGCCACCAGCGGCGGTTACGGCTGGCGCGTGGGCAAAAGCCTGGCACTGGCCATGGTCGCACCGGACCTGGCTAATCTGGGTCAGGAACTGGAAATCGAAATTCTAGGTCAACGCCATAAGGCAACCATCATCGAAGAATCCCCGTTTGATCCAGATAACGAACGTTTGCGGGCTTGAGATAAGGTGGGTAGGAACTATTCTTACTTTGTGCTATAATATTGGCATTGAGAGGAATATTAAGAATGCCAAGTATCAAAAAATCATTTGTTGTGGGCAGCCGCTACGAAGAATTCATCGCTGGCCAGATAGAATCTGGCCGTTTCAATAATGCCAGTGAAGTTGTACGCGCAGGATTGCGTATGCTGGAGGACTATGAAGCCCGTGTTACGGATTTGCGGGCTTCGATTGATGCCGGTGACGCGGATATAAAAGGTGGAAAAGTGTTTGAGTATGCCAATGCAGAAGAACTGACCAGGGATATTGTAAATGAGGGGATGAGCCAATTGAACCGAAAAGACTAATCCTGTCTGTGCAGGCACGGAATGATTTGATCGGCATATTCCTTTACATCTCCGAAGAAAACGTCGAGGTCGCCACACAATTTGTTGCAGATATTCACGCGAAAATCGAATGGATTGCCAAGGTTGATTTTACCGGTTCACCACGAGACCACATCAGCAAAGGCCTGCGCGGGTTTCCCTATCGCAAGCGATGCATCTATTACCGCTCATATCAAGACCATATTGTGATTGTGCGTGTGTTGCACGCAGCACAGGACGTGACGCAGCAGGAATTCGAAGGCAGGTAAGAATGGCAGAAAAATTTGAAGTCAGAATAGAAGCAGAACGCTTCATTCACAATGATTTATCTTGTTGCGCCTACGAAATGCTGCAAATCATGCGCAGAATAAATTTGCCAGATGAAACTGGTGGAGTTTTTTTCGTCATGATGAGCAGTTTGATTTTTTCAGCGTTTTCTATTGAGGCGAAAGTAAACTTCGTGGGTTGGAAGGTTCTGGAAAAGGGGTGGCCAGAGCGGGCAAGTTTGACAGAAAAAATCGACTTACTTATCAAGGTCCTACCTTTAGATTTAAAGTGGGGAGAGAGACCACTCCAAACAATTGCAAAGCTGAGCAACTTCCGAAACACGCTCGCGCATGGTAAACCAGACATAGTAGATAAAACCGTCATTACACATGTTCGTCCGGAAGTGTGGGACGCACTTAAAGGAGAGTGGGAATCCTCGGTAACACCAGAAAATGTTGAGCGCTGTTACGATGATACGGAAAAACTATGGAAAACACTGCTTGATGCGGCACAAATTCCTGTAAGCAAAACTATAACGCACGGTGGTCACAGGTTAAGTTAGATAATTGTGTAATTCCTTTAAAAACACATATTGAAACTGTGGGAATTTATACGGTTCCATAACCTGCACTAAACTTACAGCATAAATACTAATCCAACTCTTCTGCCTTTTGCCAGGCAAGGGCGGTGAGGGCGAGGTCTCCCAGGGCGTGGCCGCGGAAGATGAAGGCGCAGCGGTCAGTGTCGTTTTTGCGACCGGTGAATTGTCCCAAAGCCAGACCTGACAGGTCGCCGGTAACAAGCTCCGGTGCGACCAGCTTGTTGGGCAGGGCTGCTTCCTGTTCCAGATCATCAATGCAAATCCGGTCAAAGGCTGAAAAGCTGTCTTTGATCCATGGTGCCGACAGATCGGTAACGGTACAAAAAGAGCCGGGCTTGAGGCAGTTTGCATCGAGAAACGGTGTGAGGTTTGCAGAGTATGTCACTGAAGTTACGATCAAATCAGCATCGCTCATCGCTTCATTTCCCGATGAGAAAACCGTTGCACCAATGTTCAGGCTGTCGGCATACTGACAAAAGCTGTCAATGGTGGCTGTTCCGCGGCCAAACACCCTGATTTCCTCAAGCTCATACATATCGCAAAACGCCTTGAGATGGCTTTTGGCCTGAACGCCGCAGCCGATGAATGCCGCAATAGATGATGATTTTCCGGCCATGTGTTTGGCCGCAACCGCACTTAGTCCCGCTGTGCGCACAGCGGTAATCCAGTTAGCGTCCATAATGGCGACCGGCAGCCCGGTTTCACTGTTGAGCACAGTGACCAGACCGTTGATTTGCGGCAGGCCGGATTTGGGGTTGTCTGGGTTAAGCACCACTGTTTTCACCACCAGCAAAGATGGATCGTCAGCTGCCGCCAATGCCGCCATCATATAGCGCCCGTCAGGTGGCATAATGACGGCTTTGGGTGCGCTCCATGCTTTTTTTCGGCACTCGCTGCAATGAAACTCTCTATACTCTGTACGACCTCATCGGTTGAAATATCCAGATTTTCGAGAGCTTCGGCGGATAGGTAGGGAATTTCCAGGTTTGCATTCATGGTGGAATTTTATAACACCCCCCCGGCTATGTCACCGCATAAACGACAGAGCAAAGAATATACCCGCTGCCAGCAGCGCCGCCGCTGGTACGGTGACAATCCAGGCGGTGATGATGGTGAGGAAATGTGAACGCCGTACGAGCTTGCGTTTGCGGATTTCCTCGCCGCTGGGTTTTTCGGCAGGCGTGGGGGCTGGGTAGCGTTTGTGTTCTTTAACGTACCTCTGACGCCGTTTGGAGTGCGCGGTGTAATATTCGCGGAAAAAGCCTACACCGAATATGGCACCCACAGCGATATGGGTGGAACTTACCGGCAGGCCCAGGCCTGAGGCCATAATCACCGTGATGGCAGCCGCCAGTGACACGCAAAATGCCCTGATCGGGTTGAGGCTGGTAATCTGCTCACCAACCATGGCAATCAGGCGCGGGCCGTAAAGAAAAAGCCCCAAGGATATACCGGCAGCACCAATGACCATCACCCACAGCGGGATATTTACCTTGGCGGCAATGTCGCCGGATTGAACCGAATGGATGATGGCAGCCAGTGGGCCGACCGCATTGGCCACATCATTGGCACCATGGGCAAACGACAAAAGCGCTGCCGAACAGATAAGCGGGATATGAAACAGCGCCCGCAAGGACTGGTTGCGGTTTTCCATGCCTTGTGACTGTCTGGCGATGATGGGTTTTAATGCCATGTAAGAGGCAACAAAGATGCCCACACTAATGAGGACGATCACATAGGTATCCGGTGTCCAGATGCGCTTCAGGCCCTTCATGATCAGATAGCCGGAAAACACCGATGTCATCAGGGCGATTAACACCGGCACCCACCGTCTTGCGGCTTTTATCTTGTCATCCTGATAAATGATATTGGTTTTGATAAGAGCCAGAAACAAAGCGGCAAAAATTCCGCCAAGCACCGGCGATATAACCCAGCTGGCGGCAATCTTCGACATTGTCGCCCAGTTGACCACGTTAAAGCCAACAGCAGCAATGCCCGCGCCCATGACACCGCCAACAACCGAATGGGTGGTGGAAACGGGAGCGCCGACATAAGTGGCAAGATTAACCCACAAGGCGGATGACAAAAGGGCGGCCATCATAGCCCAGACGAATGTATTGCTGTCGGGCATCAAAGAGGGGTCAATAATGCCTTTGGAGATGGTGGAAATGACATCTCCACCGGCAATCAATGCCCCGGCGCTTTCAAAGACAGCTGCAATTATCAGGGCACCGGTCAGCGTCAGGGCTTTTGATCCCACAGCCGGTCCGACATTATTGGCAACATCATTGGCACCGATATTGAGTGCCATATAGCCGCCAAGCATACCCGCAACGATAATAAAGACAGCGTTGGGCTGGGCGCCGATTTGAATGCTGGCTAAAACCCCGGCGAGCGCCAGGAAAAATATCGCCAGGCCCGGTGCAAACAGGCGCCTGGCCAGTGTGGTTGAAGCCCCTTCGAGCTTTGCGATGCGATTCAGGTCTTTGTCGAGGGTAAATTTCTGTATGTTTGTGTCTTGATTACGATTTGAATTCCCGTTGGAAGCCATTCAAGGTCACCTTTTTGTGTTCTTTTCCATCAATTCGAGCGTCATAGCGTCGGAAGGATGAAAAAAACAAGCCGGAATCTTGTTTGAGACCAACTATCTGTGGAAGCAATGTTTCACGATTGCGATTGTTTCACGAACGTCTTTGCCAAACCAGCAGCTGATTGTTTGCCGGCATGGAAAAATCCTTGTGTAAAACCAGTCCCTGATTTTGCGCCAGATCATCAATCGCTTCAAAATCGCGAATGCCACTGGCCGGATCTTTGTCCCTGAGCCATTGATCAAAGCGCTGGTTGCTCGGTGTCGTGAACTCGCCTTTATATTTATAGGGGCCGTACAGACACAAAAACCCGTTGTTTTCAAGTGTTACGCCAACACCGCGAAACAGGTGTTCGACGTGGGCCCATGACATAATGTGGACGGTGTTGGCGCTGTAGATTGCGTCACAGGCAGGCACGGGCCAGGGGTGAGATGATACATCCAGATCAATCGGCTGCCGGATATTATCTGCACCTTCCGCCTCCAGCCGGGCTCGTACATTGTCAAGATTTTCTGCAAGTTCACTGGTCTGCCAGACCAGATGAGACAGGCGCTGGCCCATATAGACCGAATGCTGGCCGCTGCCACTGCCGATTTCAAGCAGGTGACGGCAGGGTTTTAAAACCTCGCAAAGCCGGTCGCAAATATGGACTTTATTGTTTTCGGCAGCTTGTGAAAATGTCAGCATGTGTGATTTATGGCTTTAGATTTCACCCTTGACTATGGCTCTTAACCGGGCGCCGCAATTTTTTACATAGCGATGATACTCGCCAATATCCCATGCAGTGCAATGACCGTCAATGTTGGCAATTTCAGCAGGCGAAAATCCAAGACGCAAGAGAATTCGAAGTGTTGCTTTTCTTCGGTTGAGCTTATGGTCGCGCAATTGTGCCGGATCAAATCGAAAATCAGTCATTCGTGGCGTGCCTTGCTTTGATGAGTTGTGTTCTGGAGCTTGGCGAATACCCTGACATGATGATAGAGATAAGCCCATGATAAATTGTTCCATAAATGATCTGGTAAATCAGATTGATGATGGCTCGCTGATAGCCCTGCCGGCCGAATACAGCTTCGTGCCGATGGATGTGGTCCGTGGCCTGATTGCCACGCGAGCCAAAGACCTGCACCTGTTATGTGTGCCCATTGGCGGATTGGCCACCGACATGTTGATCGGGGCACGGTGTATCGCAACACTGGAAGCTGCAGCCGTTAGTCTGGGGGAGGCAGGTGCTGCTCCCCGGTTTAGCGAAGCGGTCGTCAACGGTGATATCAACTTGCTGGATGCAACCTGTCCGGTCATTCATTCAAGCTTGCAGGCGTCCGAAAAAGGCGTGCCGTTCATGCCGCTGGGTGGTGTGATAGGGTCTGATCTTGTGGCACACAGAAAAGACTGGCAGGTCATTGATGATCCCCTTGGCAAAGGCAACGGACGCATATTGCTTCTGCCTGCTATTAAACCCGACTTTGCCTTGTTTCATGCGCCACTGGCAGACCGCGACGGTAATGTCTGGGTCGGCAAGAGACGAGAACTTTTCACCATGTCCCATGCCTCTGCCAACTCGCTTGTTACCGTAGAGCACATTCGCGACGAGTGCCTGCTTGATGATGATCTCTATGCCGCGGGCACGATACCGTCCATGTACATCACAGCTATGGCACAAGCCAAAAATGGGGCATGGCCTTTGGGGCTTGCCGGTTCTTACCCACGCGACAATGCAGCGATTGGCGAATATGCCAGGGCTGCAAAAACGCAAACCGGGTTTGATGAATGGATACAGGCGCACCTGGCCGATAAACTTAAATATGATATGGAGCAGGCGTGAAGGTTGGAAAAACATCTCGCGAGGAGTTTTTGATTTGCGCAATTTCCAGATTGTTGTGCATACCCGCCATTCGCCATGTTGCCGTGGGGGCTGCCTCGCCCATTCCCGGTGCCGCCGCTTTGCTGGCTCAGGCAACGGATAATCCACAGCTCAGAGTGTCAATAATTCATGGTGATACCAACAACCCTTTTACCGATGGTGGCCGGGAATTATTTGATTGCGCCGGGCAGGGCAGAATTGATGCATTCTTCCTTGGTGGTGTGCAGATTGACGGTGCTGCCAATATCAATCTGGTCGGACTGGGAAAATACCCTCAAACGACCCGGCGTTTTCCCGGGTCATTCGGCTCGGCCTACATGTATTTTACCGTACCCAATGTATTCCTGTTTGCGCACGAACATTCTGCCCGCGTACTTGTGCCGCGTGTGGATTTCATATCTGCGCCAGGCTCCAGTCCAGATGATGTGGCAAGAAAAGGCGGGCCAAAATACCTGATAAGCAATCTGGCCATCATGGAGTTCGACCAGACAAAAAAACTGTTCCGGTTAATATCCGTGACCCCGGGATACAGTGTGGACGAGGTGGTGGAAAATACCGGGTTTGAAATCGAAATTGCGCCCGATGTTTCAACTACCGGTGAACCGGAAGTTGAACAGCTGGAACTGCTCAAACGCAAAGTCGCCCCATCACTGGCCCGAACCTATCCAGATTTTACTGCACGGGTGTTTGATGTTCGGGTGCAGGCCTAATCTTCCTTGGCGTCCATTTCAGCCAGAACCTTCTTGGCAATGCGGAACGATGATACCCCGGCAGGAATGCCGCAATAAACCGCGATCTGCATCAATGTGGCGCGCAACTCTTCTCTGGTAACGCCGTTTTTAAACGATCCACGAAAATGCAGCTCAAATTCTTCCATACGCCCCAATGCGGCTGTCATGCCGAGATTGAGCAAACTGCGGTCACGGCGGCTGAGGTCTTCATTCCCCCAGATTTCGCCCCAGCAACACTCGGTTACATATTCCTGAAACCCGCGCGAAAAATCATCGGCATTTTCCAGTGTCTTTTTAACGTACTCAGCACCCAGTACATCGCTGCGCGCTGCCAGGCCTTTGTCAAAACGTTCTTTGTCCATATTCGATACCTCCATTAGTCAATAAAAAAGGGACGGAAGCACCTTGCATCCATCCCCAGATTTAATAGCGAAAAACAATCGCCTAAGCTACATATCCATTACGTTCAGCATTGGATACGCTGGCTTTTTTCGATTTATAGCTTTCGCTTGATGCGCCGACGATTTCCTTGTTCTTGGCCCGTCTGCGCCAGCGGTGCTCACCGCGTTTGTCTTTGTAAAATTCCCAGCTGTCGTCTTTTCCCAGGCCCTTGGGATTGCCATTGCGCCCGTGACGATCGGCATTGGCGTTACAGGAAGATCTTCCGACGTATCCTTAGGTTGACGCGCCTACGATATTTCCGTTTGGTGAGCGTCGCCGCCAACGGAACTCACCGCGTTTATCTTTGTACACTTCCCATTTATCGTCTTCACCAGCCATGTGTTTCCTCCTTTAACACTATAGAATTTCAAAATTAGCCCCGCGAGCCGAAACTTATTTGAATCATCTATCCGTTAGCACGTCGAGCACTGCGGGGCAATCTTGGGCACGGGAAAAAGTAGGAATTACCCGAATGGATAACAAAAAGTCTCCCTTAAACTCTGAATATAGCTTATGAAAGATTTCATATGTGTAATGCTTTAAAACCAGAACAGAAAACCGAATATTATGAAAATCAATGCGGACTTCTCTATTGCCGTCATGGCGGGTGATGGTGTCGGCCAGGAATTGATGCCCTCCTGTCTCGATATCCTAGACAAGGTAGCTAAAAAAACCGGTGGGTTTAGCCTGAGCCTTAAAGAGGCACCAGCGGGTGCTGCAATCTATCTCGATAGTGGCAATGCCTATCCCGAGGCATCAAAAGAAATTGCCCGTAACGCCGATGCCATTTTACTCGGTGCTATGGGTCTGCCTCATGTGCGCTATGACGATGGCACCGAGATCACGCCCCAGCTCGATTTGCGTTTTGATCTTGATCTTTATGCCGGTGTGCGTCCGGTAAGAGCCGTGCCCGGTGTCCCCCTGCCCCTGTCGGATCCGCGTGCTCAGGCTATGGATTTTGTTCTCATTCGCGAATCCACCGAAGGTCTGTTTGCTTCTCACGGCAAGGGCACAGTTGAAAACGACAGTATTGCCACCGACACGCTGGTGATTACCCGCAAGGTGTGTGAAAAACTGTTTGATTTTTCCTTCAAGCTTGCCCAACAGCGCAAAGGCGAGGGCTCAAAGGGCGATTTGATTTGTGTCGACAAGGCCAATATCTTTTCGTCCTACGCTTTTTTTCGAAAAATCTTTAACGAGAAGGCGACCGGGTTTGATGATATTTCAACACGGTGTGCTTACGTTGATGCCATGGCGATGAATATGCTGCGCTGCCCGTGGGATTTTGATGTCATGGTGATGGAGAACATGTTTGGCGATATTCTTTCAGACCTCGGTGCCGGGCTTATGGGCGGTCTGGGTTTTGCTCCTTCTGCCGATATTGGTGCGCACCACGGCGTGTTCCAGCCCTGTCATGGTTCAGCTCCTGATATTGCCGGGGAGGGGGTTGTTAATCCCACCGCCATGATATTGTCAGCTGCCATGATGCTGGACTGGCTCGGCGAAAAACATGACGTGCCGGCAGCAGGACAAGGCGGTGCCCTGTTGCGTAAAGCCGTTGATGAAGCTTTTGGTGCCGGTGATCTGATAACAATAGAACTTGGTGGCAAAGCCCGCATGAAAGATGTATTTGATGCGGTAAGTGCGCAGATTTAACCTGAGGAATAATAATAATGACTAACAGGCAAGGCGCTTTAAATGATCTGAAAATCATTGATCTGACCCGTGTGCTGGGCGGGCCGTATTGCACCCAGATACTTGGCGATAATGGTGCCGAGATTATCAAGATAGAACCCCCCCAGGGCGATGAGACCCGCAACTGGGGCCCGCCTTTTCGCGACGGTGAAGCCGCGTATTTTATGGGCGTTAATCGCAACAAAAAATCAATTGCCCTTGATTTGCGCTCTGAAGGTGGCAGGCAAGTATTGTTGCGCCTTCTCGAAGATGCCGACATTTTAATTGAAAACTATAAAACCGGTTCCATGGAGCGCTGGGGGCTGGGCTATGAAGAGGTGTTGAAGGACCGGTTTCCCAAATTAATTCATTTGCGAGTGTCAGGCTATGGTGCCGATGGTCCATACGGTGGCCTGCCGGGATATGATGGTATCGTTCAAGCTGTTGCCGGTATGATGAGTGTTAATGGTGACCCGCAATCCGGTCCTATGCGCATCGGCGTGCCGCTGGTTGATCTGGGTACCGGCCTGTTTTCAGCCATCGCCCTGCTGTCGGCCATTCACGAACGTCACAAATCCGGCCTGGGGCAATATATTGACATGGCGCTTTATGATTGCGCAGTGGCTTTCATGCACCCCCATATTGCCAACAATGCCATATCAGATGAAATTCCCGGCCTTACC
>JAJRTY010000041.1 GCA_024278055.1 Alphaproteobacteria bacterium
CCTGCAACCTTCTTGAAAATTTCGACCTGATTGAGTGCATTTTGTCCGGTTGTTGCATCAAGCGTCAGCAGCACGGTATGAGGCGCAGTTGGGTCTTGCTTTTTCAGTACCCTGACTATTTTTTCAAGCTCCGCCATTAATTCTGTCCGGTTCTGCAGACGGCCGGCTGTATCCATCAGCAGCACATCAATATTTTGGTCTTTTGCTGATTGCCAGGCTTCGAATATCAGTCCGGAAGAATCACTGCCAAGCGGCTTTGAGACAACCGGAGAATTTGTCCGTTCACCCCAGATTTTCAACTGCTCTATTGCGGCTGCACGAAATGTATCACCAGCCACCAACATGGTGGAGTAGCTGGCATCATGCAGTTTTTGGGTAAGCTTGCCGATGGTTGTGGTTTTACCAGAGCCGTTAACGCCAACCACAAGGATTACATGCGGCTTACGGTCGAGGTCAAGTTCCAGAGGCATCGCGACGGGTATCAGGGTTTTTTCAATCTCCTCAGCCATGATGCTGCGTACTTCCTCATCGGAGACGTCTTTTCCCATACGTTGTTTCGCCAGCGAATCGACTATGTTGAGCGCCGTATCCACTCCGAGATCGGCTTGCAACAAAATATCCTCAAGCTCTTCCAGTGCGGCATCGTCGAGTTTCTTGCTGGTGAATATTGCCGCAATATTACCGGTGAGTTGTGATGATGAACGCGACAGGCCGCGTGACAATCGCCTGAACCAACTCTTGTTGCCATCGGGCTTTTCTTCTGCCGATAGATCTGCCGCAAGATCTGATTGTGATTTTGCAACAATGTGGGTCTCTGCTGGCGAGCCTGAACCTGCATCATCTTTTAGCAGGTTATCGCTCTCTGGCTTGGCATCCAGGTCATCAGTCTGGTCATTATTTGATGGTTGGATATCAGCAACAGTATTCTGGTTATCAGTATCAACTTGTGTTGATGTATCGTCTGATTTGACATTTAGGTGTGATGAGTAGTCTGTTGCCTCTGTGTCGATTTTCTCCGGTGTTTTTTCAATTTGTTCCGGAAGTGAATCGGTTTCCGGTGACGCTTCCTCCTGATCGATACTGGTTTCTATCGCTGCCTTATTGTCAATCAGTTCACCAGATTCTTCATCCGGCAGCTTTCCTTGAAATTCGTCCGTCGAGGTTTCAGTCAGTTGAGTTTTCACATTTACCGGTTCAACCGCCTCAGCAGTCTGCGCCTGATCTTCATCATTTTTGCGACCGAAACTAAATATGCGTTTTAACAGTCCGGGTTTCTTCATGCCTGTGTCCCCACCAGTTTTGATTGGGCTACCGGAGTTGATGGCCTGATTTTAATTCCGTCCGTTATCTTCAGGGTTGTGGCGATCAGGCCTTTTTGATCATGGTCGGATATCTCGACATCGACAATTTCTCCCATATCACCATCAACACCATATACCGGTATATATTGTTCGCTGTAACCAAAGCCATTTCGTTCAACGAGAACCTTTTGCCTGCTTCCTCTCCGGGCAGCCAGGTATTCCTCAAACCGGTTCTCTGCTGCCTGTCGAAGCCGCTTCGCACGTTGTTTTACGACCACCGGGTCTGTCTGTGGCATGCGCGCTGCGGGGGTGCCCTTTCGCGATGAATATGGAAATACATGAATATGAGTCAGGCCACACTGATCGATAATGTCGAGCGTGTTTTTGAACATAGCCTCATCTTCGGTCGGGAAGCCGGCAATCAGGTCGGCACCAAACACTATGTCTGGTCTCTGCGCGCGAACCTGATTGCAAAATTCAATAGTGTGCTCACGCAAATGTCTGCGCTTCATGCGTTTGAGGATCATATTGTCTCCGGACTGAATCGACAAATGCAGATGAGGCATCAATCGCGGTTCGTTGACAATAACCTCCATAAGCGGTTCATCAATTTCAATTGAGTCAATCGAAGATAGGCGCAATCTTGGCAGATCCGGCACTTCCGACAATATCGTTTGGACCAATATTCCAAGACTTGGCTTGCCCGGAAGATCAGTACCATAGGATGTAATATCAACACCGGTTATCACGATTTCGTTGTGACCAAGTGCTGTTAGATGTTTGATCTGGTCAACCACACTGCCCATCGCCACTGATCGGGAATTCCCCCGGCCATAGGGAATTATGCAAAAAGTACAACGGTGGTCACAGCCATTCTGTACCTGGACAAATGCCCGCGCCCGACCGCCAAAACCTTCGATCATATGCGATGCGGTTTCCCGCACACTCATGATATCGTTGACCCGCACCCGTTCCAGGTCATTTACTCCAAAATCCGGCAGCGCACGATAATTATGGGTGTGCAGTTTTTCCTCGTTTCCGATGACCAGATCCACCTCAGCCATCCCGGCAAATGTTTCCGGTTCGGTTTGCGCTGCACATCCGCTGACAATGATGCGGGCTTTCGGGTTGGCGCGCCTTGCCCGCCGGATCGCCTGTTTGGCTTGCCGCACAGCCTCGCCGGTCACTGCGCAGGTATTGACCAGCACCGCACCATCAGCAAGACCGTCCAACCCCGCAGACAGGGCTTTTTGCTTCATCACTTCACTCTCGAATGCATTGAGCCTGCAACCGAATGTAAGCGATTGGACGGTGCCCTTTTTGTCTACTGTATTATTCATGCGGTGACCGTTTCCATCGACCATGCACCGGTGGCAGGATCAAGTTGTCCGGAAAATTCATATTCCACTGGGCCGGACATCAAAATTGAATTATCCGCTTGCCACTCAATATCAAGATCGCCAC
>JAJRTY010000042.1 GCA_024278055.1 Alphaproteobacteria bacterium
CCCAACCACCCGATAAGGTACCCTGAGGGGTGGTTGGGCCGGGGGAGCGGGCTGGCTTCAGGACTAAAATGTCGCTGAAAGCGACTTTCGGGTCAGACACTAAGCCTGCTTCAATATTGGAAACCAGTCTTCACGCAGTGTCTGACCTGCCTGCATATTATGTCCGGGAAACGGTGGCGAGGTGGTGCCAGGCCGGGTAACGTATCTCGCATCATCACCAACCAGGCGCAACGAAAAGGCCCGTCTGCGGGCGCTGGATTTATTGCCTCGCGCTCCATGCAGGGTTTTATAGTGGAAGGCGACAGCATCACCCGGTTCCATCGGCCACTCAAGCACTTGATATTTTTCCGGTTCTTTGTCCGGGTCGGGTACGGCGAGATACTTATCGCTTGAAGGGTAAAAATCCTCATCCGACAGCCACCGTGTCGGCAATACCGGCTTTTCCCATTTGTGCGATCCCGCAACCAGCCGCAAAGAGGCCTCTTTAACCGGGTCCACCGGCACCCAGAAACTCAACGTCTGGTCACCATCAACAAAATAATAGGGTGAATCCTGATGCCACGGGGTTGGTTTGGAGGTGCCTGGCTCCTTGATCAGAACATGATCGTGAAACATCTGTACCCGATCGGAAACCATGAGTTGTGCCGCAGCACTGGCGGCGGGTGAATTCATTACAAAATTATCAAATTCCGGTATGCGTTGCCAATTGCAGTAATCATCAAAAAACCGGCCGGTATCACCGGGGTTTAGATTTTCAGAGGCATACGGGCCCGGCTCATCCATGTTGCGCGCAATGCCGGCAGTCAAAACATCAACCCAATCGGCAAACAAACCAGGGATCAGCACAGCGCCATGGCGCTGATAGTCCTCGACCTGTGTGTCTGTTATCGGGTTGTCTGACGTTGCCATGGGTCAAATTCTCTGCATTTTCTATAGTGCTGTCTTGACTGTGAAGCCAAAAAGCCATCTTGTAAACCGGCGGTAAAAACAGGGGGACAGTATAAATGTCGGTATCACAGCTTTCTCAGTCGCAAGGCAGTAATCTGGATTTTTATGAAGAACGTGTCGATCTCGCCTGCGCCTTTCGCTGGGCTGTGCGCCATAACTGGCATGAGGCTGTGGCCAACCACTTTTCGCTCTGTGTCGATGACGACGGTAGCCGCTTTTTAATCAATCCATATCTCAAGCACTTCTCTTTGATCAGGGCCAGTGACCTGTTGTTGCTCGATGCCAATGACCCTGAAACCATGGATCGTCCCGATGCCCCTGAGGAAACAGCGTGGGGGTTGCATGGTGCCGTTCACCGCAATTGCCGCCATGCGCGCTGTGCGCTTCATGTTCATTCCAAATATGCCACTGTGCTCGCCAGTCTTGCCGACAGTTCTTTGCCGGCGATTGATCAAAATACGGCGATGTTTCATAACCGCGTTGCCATTGATGAAAATTACGGTGGCCTGGCGCTGGCGGATGAAGCCGAGCGCGTCTGTGAAATGCTGGATGATCCCAAGCGCAAGGTTTTGATCATGGGCAATCATGGAGTTATGGTTATTGGCGATAGTGTTGCTGATACATTCAATCGGCTGTATTTTTTCGAACGCGCCGCCGAAACGCTGATTTGCGCCTATATGACCGGTCGCGAGTTGAGATATCTGTCTGATGAAATTGCCGAAAAAACCGCAGCCCAGGTTGACCGTGGCTCTGATTTTGCTGCCTGTCATTTCGACAATCTCAAGCATATACTTGATACCGAAGGCTCTGATTACCGTAAATAGTTGCAAATGTCGGCAACAGACCTGGACCCGCCGCATTTCCGTTTGACTTGAGCACTGGTACACACCTATGGTCATAAATATCGACGGTGCCCCTTGAGGGGATGAAAGAGACTTTGGTGCGATTGACCCAAACAGGGGATCAAGTCCAAAGCTGTCAGAGCAAATTGACCTGCGGGTGCAGGTTTGCTGCGCTCTTTTTCTCCCCCTCACGCATCTGTTGAAACTGTAGAGATGGGGAAAGACATGAAATCATTCATTTTAAATCACAAGACATATGCTGCAGCTGTGGTTATTAGCGCGTTGCCCTCACCAGCCTTTGCCGCTGCTGATGGCACCAAAGATGTCGGCGTCGATAATATTTTTAATTATATCCTGGGTGCCGGCAGTCTTGTTTTCGTCGGTGTCGGTATCTGGATCCTGTACACCAATCTGAAGCGCTAGAGCCTGAAAGAATTATATGACAAGAAAAATTGGCATTATGGTGTGCGGCCATGGTTCGCGCGATGCAGGTGCTGTGCGCGAATTTGCCCAAGTTGGCGAAGGTCTCAAGAAACTGTTTCCGCAATATCCGGTTGATTACGGTTATCTGGAATTTGCCACGCCTATCATCCGCACCGGGCTGGATAATCTGCGCAGTGCCGGTGTCAGCCGCATTCTCGCTGTTCCCGGCATGTTGTTTGCCGCCGGGCACGCCAAAAATGATATCCCTTCGGTGCTCAATACTTATGCCGCTAACAACCCGGATATTACGATAGAATATGGCCGTGAACTGGGCATTGATCTGCGCATGATCAAAGCCGCCAGCGATCGCATTCAAGAAGCCATCGACGCCTGTGATACCGAAGTGCCCCTGACTGAAACCCTGCTCATGGTTGTGGGCCGTGGCGCCTCTGATCCCGATGCCAATTCCAACGCCTCAAAAGTCATGCGCATGCTGTGGGAAGGTATGGGCTTTGGCTGGGGCGAGACGTGTTATTCCGGCGTCACTTTTCCGCTTGTAGCCCCCGGTCTCGAACATGCAGCCAAGCTGGGCTACAAACGCATTATCGTTTTTCCATATTTTCTTTTTACCGGTATTTTGGTGCAGCGGATTTATGATTATACCGACAAGGTTGCAGCCCTGCACCCGGAGATTGAGTTCGTCAAGGCAGGCTACCTCAACGATCATCCCCTGGTGCTGGATGTGTTTAAACACCGGGTCGAGGAAATTCTTACCGGCGACAACAACATGAACTGCCAGATGTGCAAATACCGCACGCAGGTTTTGGGGTTTGAAGCTGAAGTGGGCTTGCCCCAGGAAAGCCATCACCATCACGTGGAAGGCATAAACAACAGCGATCACGGTCATGCCCATGGTCACAGCCATTCCCATTCACATGACCACCATCACCATCCTTACCCTCACGCCGACCATCCCCTGGGGCCAAGAACCATGACAGAAGACTAGGGAAATTTTTAATGTCCCTGCCATATCTAAAAGATCCCGACGCCATTTATGCAGCATCGTTCCAGACCATTGGGGATGAGGTCGATTTTTCCTCGTTGCCTGAAAACCTGGTGTCGGTGGCAACAAGGCTTATTCATGCTTGCGGCATGATTGATGTTATTGATGACCTCAGCTATTCGGCCACAGTAGTGCAGGCGGCTGAATCAGCCTTGAACAATGGCGCCACTATTCTGGCGGATTGTGAAATGGTCAGGGCTGGAATAATCCCCAGGTTTCTAAATCCCGACAATGAAGTTATCTGCACTTTGAACCGGGAAAACATACCCGAATTGGCCCAGCTTGCGGCGACCACTCGCTCAGCGGCGGCGGTTGATTTGTGGCAGCCTTATCTGGCGGGGTCCATCGTCGTCATCGGCAATGCGCCCACCGCCTTGTTCAGATTGCTGGAACTGCTCGAACAGGGATGCCCGAAGCCTGCGGCCATTCTGGGCTTTCCCGTGGGCTTTGTTGGCGCTGCCGAATCCAAACAGGCATTAGCGGCAAATCCGCACAATGTGCCATTTATTTGTCTGCAGGGTCGGCGCGGCGGCAGTGCCATGGCATCAGGCGCTTTTAATGCCATTGCCATTGAAGCGATGACATCATGAGCAAATGGTTGTCTATCGTTGGAATTGGTGAAGACGGCATAGAAGCTCTGCCACCGGCCACCCGCCACCTGATAGAAGCAGCGGATATCCTCGTTGGCGGCAAGCGCCATCTGGCCATGGCGGGTGTGGATGCCCGGCCGCGCATCACCTGGGCAACACCATTGTCTTTAACTCTGGATGAAATAGTCTCGCATAAAAACAAACGTGTCTGTGTGCTTGCTACCGGAGACCCCCTGTGGTTCGGTATCGCCAACTCACTGGTCAAACGCGTAGCCATTGACGAAATGACTATTGTGCCTTCACTATCGGCATTTTCTCTTGCCTGTGCCCGATTAGGCTTGGCGCTGCACCAGGTTGACTGTCTGACATTGCATGGCCGTCCGCTGGAGCTTCTGCACTCAGCCCTTGCCCCACAAGCACGTATCTTGATTTTAAGCCACTATCGTACCACCCCGGAAGCCGTTGCCGATATGTTATGTGATCGCGGCTTTGGCAGCAGTAAAATGACAGTTCTCGAACATATGGGTGGCAAAAACGAGCGCCTGATTGTAGCCACAGCAGAAGATTGGGATGCAGCGGACATTGTAGATTTTAACACCATCGCCATTGAATGTGTTGCCGGGACAAACGCCAGTATTCGCCCCAAAACTCCCGGACTGCCGGATGACGCTTTCATCCATGATGGCCAACTGACAAAGCGCGAAGTGCGCGCCATTACGCTGGCAAACCTCGCGCCTTTTCCCGGTGCGTTATTGTGGGATGTGGGGGCAGGGTGCGGCTCTGTTGCCATCGAGTGGATGCGAGTGGCAAAAAATGCCCGCGCCACAGCTTTTGAACAAAATCAGACGCGCCTGCAGATGATTGCAGATAATGCCAATGGCCTGGGAACGCCCTTTCTGGAGATTGTCTCGGGTACAGCGCCAAAATGTCTGGAAAATGCAGATACCCCTGACGCCATATTTATAGGCGGCGGCATTACCACGCCGGGGCTGTTTGATCATTGCTGGAATGTGCTGTCAGCGCAGGGCCGTCTGGTGGCAAATGCGGTCACCCTTGAAGGCGAAGCCCGATTAAGCGAACTTTCTCATATTCACGGTGGCGAACTCACCCGGATCAGTATTTCGCGCGCGCAATCTATTGGACAATATCGCAGCTGGCGACCTTTGAGGCCGGTAACTCAATGGAGTGTCGTCAAGCCATGACCGCAACACTTTATGGATTGGGTGTCGGGCCGGGGGACCCCGAATTGATGACGCTCAAGGCGCACAGAATTTTGAGCACCGCAAAAATTATCGCCTATCCGGCCCCCGATACCGGTCCCAGTTTTGCCCGTGAAATTGTCAACGAATATATCCGGGAAGATGCAACCGAAATTCCCATTATTATCCCCATGCGCACACAGCGATTTCCGGCGCTGGAAATTTACGATGAGGCTGCCAGGACAATTGCTCACCATCTGGATTGCGGCGAAGACGTTGCTGTTTTGTGCGAGGGAGATCCATTTTTCTACGGCTCGTTCATGTATCTCTTTGCCCGCCTTAATACGCAATACAGAATAGAAATTGTCCCCGGCGTGTCCTCGCTGATGGCGTGTGCGGCAGAATTTGGCCGCCCCCTGGCAGCGCGTAATGATGTCTTGACCATTATCCCGGCCCCTTTGGCGGCAGACCAGATCAAACGGCAACTGGAAAAAACAGATGCCGCAGCCATCATAAAAATCGGCAGGCATTACGACAAGGTCTGCTCAATTCTCGACGAACTTGGCTTGCTCGAGCGGGCGGGTTATGTGGAAAGAGCCAGCCTGCCCAACCAGAAAATTGCCCGGCTGTCGCATGCCAACATTGATAAAGCACCCTATTTTTCCATGATTTTAGTCTATCGCGGCGGTGAAACATGGATGTGTTAAAAGCCCCTGTTATTGTTGTTTTGAACCAGAGTGGTCTTGAACTGGCGCAAAAAATTAAACCGCATTTCCCCGGTGCCAAAATTCACGGTCGCGTTGCCGGATGCGATGTTGAGTTCGATCAAACGATGGAACATATCCGCACCCTGTTCAAGGCCGGCCATGCTCTCATCGGGATTTGTGCCGCCGGAATTCTCATAAGAGCCACAGCCAGCGCCTTGTCGGACAAACTGAATGAACCACCGGTGGTAGCATTGTCACCGGACGGGGCCAGTTGCGTTCCCCTGCTTGGCGGCCATCATGGCGCCAATCGTCTGGCGCGGGAATTGGCTGAATTTCTCGGCGGCCATGCCGCCATCACCACGGCCAGTGACGTCAGTCTCAATGTAGCACTTGATGATCCGCCCGATGGCTGGATATTGGCCAACCCGCAAAACATGAAACCTGTAACGGCTGCCTTGCTCGACGGCGAGGCAGCTAAATTGACAGGCTCGGCCCCCTGGCTTGAGGTCTCATCAATACCATTTTCATCAACGGGTAAAGCGCACCTCACGGTCACGCATCATACTCGTCAATCGGCTGCAAATGAACTGACCTATCACCCCCGGCAACTGGTGTTGGGGGTCGGGTGTGAGCGCGGATGTTCGGCTGACGAACTCATTTGCCTGTGCGAAAAAACTCTGGATCAGCATCAACTCGCGCCGCAATCCTTAGCGGCAATTGCGTCAATCGACCTCAAGGCCGATGAAGCCTGCATATTGGCACTGGCCGATCATTTCGGTGTCGAAGCACGGTTTTTCGATGCCGGAGAACTTGAAGCCCAGACACCACGGCTCAAAAACCCGTCCGACATTGTGTTTGCCGAGGTCGGCTGTAACGGAGTTTGTGAAGGTGCTGCACTGGCAGCGGTGGGAACGGCTGGCGAGCTGATCGTGTCTAAGCAAAAATCAAAACGCGCCACCTGCGCCGTAGCTCTGGCCCCGGCACCCCTCAAGGCCGAGGATATTGGCAAATCTGCGGGAGAGCTTTATGTGGTCGGCATCGGTCCGGGACAAAGTGCCTGGCGCACGCCTGAAGCTGATAATCTGATCGCCCGCGCTGATCATCTTATCGGCTATTCGCTTTACCTCGATCTTTTGGGCCCATTGGCTGATGGCAAGATCCGTCATGATTTTCCCCTCGGTGCGGAAACTGAACGTTGCCGTGAAGCACTGGAACTCGCCGGTAAAGGCAACCGGGTTGCCCTGATCTGTTCAGGCGATGCCGGTATTTACGCCATGGCGGCACTGGTCTACGAATTGCTCGATCGCGCCCCCGAACAAGAAGGTGTAAGTGATGCAGCTAAACGGGTAAAAATCATCAATGCGCCAGGTATTTCAGCGCTTCAGGCGGCAGCAGCACGCGCCGGTGCGCCGCTGGGTCATGATTTCTGCACCATCTCTTTGTCAGATCTTCTCACCCCGTGGCAGACGATTGAACAGCGCATTGCAGCCGCTGCCCAGGGTGATTTTGTCATTGCTTTTTACAACCCGGTATCGCAACGCCGCCGCACCCAGCTTGAAGCAGCACGTCAGGTATTGTTGCAACATCGCCCCAAAGATACCCCCGTTATTCTGGCAACAAACCTGGGCCGCGCGCAGGAAAATATACGCACGGTGACGTTACACAACCTTGATATCAATGATGTCGACATGTTGACCGTGGTCATTGTCGGCTCGTCGCAATCAAAGGCTTTTTTACGCGGCAACGGCAAGATGTCGGTCTACACCCCGCGTGGCTATTCAAAGAAGATTTCTCAACCATGACAGTACATTTTATAGGTGCCGGTCCCGGCGACCCCGATCTTATTACAGTGCGCGGGCAACGATTGATTGAAACCTGCGAGGTGTGTCTTTATGCATGATCGTTGGTTCCTGAGGCGGTGGTAGCCGCTGCGCCCAAAGGCGCAATGGTCATTGACACGGCCCCCTTAACTCTTGGCGACATTATTGCAGAAATAAAACAGGCGCACGCAAACGGCCTCGATATCGCCCGGGTTCATTCCGGTGATCCAGCCCTTTACGGAGCTATTGCCGAACAAATCAGGCACCTGAAAACCCTCGATATCCCCTATGATGTGACACCGGGTGTCTCGGCCTATTCAGCGGCAGCTGCCGCGTTGGGCATGGAACTCACCATCCCTGAAATCTGCCAGAGTATTATCCTTACACGCACGGCGATGAAATCATCAAAAATGCCCGAGGGTGAAGAACTGACAACGCTGGGCAAATCAGGCGCAACGCTTGTCATCCATCTCTCGGTCAGAAACCTGAAAAAGATCGAGGAGGATTTAACTCCGCTTTATGGTGAAGACTGCCCGGTGATCATCGCCTATCGCGTCGGCTGGCCCGACCAGATGTTTATTCACGGCACACTCAAGGATATCCGCAAAAAGGTGCGCAAGGAAAAACTCACCCGCACTGCCCTGATTTTCGTCGGCCCCGCACTCGACGCCGAAGGCTTCCGCGATTCAGCTCTTTATCATACTGACCATGTTCACGTGTTGCGGCCGAAGAAGAAAAAGAAGAAGAAGGAAAAAAGAGGGTGAAATTTCCTGGTGTAAAAACAACCTTTGTCCTCCGCACCGTCCCGGCCTTGAGCCGGGATCTGGTGGTATCATGGTCGAACGCTGATAGGTCCCGGCTCAAGGCCGGGACGGTGCGGAGGAGCTTGAGTAATTCGATCTCGCTTTAATGATTTACCAGCCACCGTTCCACCGCCGCCACCGTTTCCACTACATCCCCCTCCGGCACCTGTGGGCGCTGGATCATCATAATTTTGAGCCCCAGTTCCCGAGCGGCATCAAGTTTTGCAGCGGAAAGAGCGCCGCCGCTGTTTTTTGTAATCAGCGTGTCAATTTTGTGTGTTTGCATCAGCTTTTTTTCATCGTCGGTGCTTGCCCGGGGCAGGCCGGTGATCACCTGGTGATTGGTTAAAGACAGGGGCGTTGTGGGCGCATCAATCATGCGCACTAAAAACCAGATATTTTCGCGGGCTTTGAAAGCTCCAAGTTCCTGCCGTCCGATGGTCAGGAAGCAGCGAGTGTTGGATTTCAAGCCCATCGCTGCGGCCTGCAGGTCAGGAAATTCCTCCCAATGATCACCAGCACCAGCCTGCCACGGTGGCCTTTGCAGCATGATGCGGGGGATATTTGCCAAAGTTGCGGCCTCGGCGGCATTTCTGGAGATTGTCGCGGCAAAAGGATGGGTGGCATCAACTAAGATGTCAATTTTTTCCGACACCAGATAATCAGCCAGGGCTTTTGCGCCACCAAATCCGCCTACACGCAGTTCGCCTGCGGGCATTTTAGGAGATTTGGTGCGACCGGCCAGTGAGGTGATAACCCTGTAATTCTCATTCAATGCTGCTGCCAGATCACGGGCATCGCGGGTGCCGCCCAAAATGAGGATGGTTTTGTTATGCACGGCCAACAATCCCGCCGCTGCGATCAATCACAATCACCTCAACTTCAATGGGTGCATCGCGCAAGGTATCAAGTGCTGTGGTGCGGGCTTTTTCAGCCACATATTGCGCCAGCGGCAGTTGGTGTATGTGCGCCATCGCCAAAACTTCCATGGCTGTGTTTGCCTGCCTTGCCTGTTCCTGAAGTTGCGAGCCTCCACCAACGTGTTTAACCGCATCGGCCAGCCAGTCAAACGACACTTGAGAACGGCCCGAATGTAAATCCAAAAATCCCTGTGCGAGTTTGGTAAGTTTGCCGAAGCCACCGGCGATGGTGACTTTTGCCACCGGGTTTCTGCGCAAGTATTTCAACATACCACCGGCAAAATCACCCATATCAATCAGGGCAAAATCAGGCAGACTGTATAGTTTCTTGACGGTGGCTTCCGACGTCGAACCTGTGGCACCGGCCACATGGTCAAAACCATTGGCACGCGCTACATCAATGCCGCTGTGAATGGAGTGTATCCACGCCGAGCACGAAAATGGATGGACAATTCCCGTTGTCCCTAAAATCGATAATCCACCGATAATGCCGAGCCGCGGATTCCAGGTTTTCTGTGCCAGTTTTTCTCCGTCTGCGACTGAAATTTCTATCTCCACATCGCCTGAAACTTTATGTTTTGTCGCTGTTTCTTCAATAATCTGTTGCATCATCAGGCGCGGCACCGGGTTTATGGCAGGCTCTCCCGGCGATATTGGCAAACCGGCCTTGGTCACCATGCCAACGCCTTTGCCCGCTTTGAATATGATGCCGCTGCCTGCCGCACCAAAACGCACAGTGGAAGTAATCAAAGCCTGATGGGTGACATCGGGATCATCTCCGGCATCTTTAATGATACTGGCGCAGGCCCAATCGTCATTTCTTTCCTCCTTCGCAAGCACAAATGCGGGCGTCTGGCCTTTGGGCAGGGTGATGGTTACCGGGTCTGGAAATTCGCCGGTTATGAGGGCTGTAAAGGCCGCTCGGGTGGCGGCTGTTGCGCAGGCCCCCGTTGTCCATCCCTGGCGTAATTTTTGTTGTGGCTTGCGGCTCATAAGCACTGTTATAGATCATCTAAGCTAGGTCATAAACTCGAATATAGTGTAGTGTAACTGCATAATGATTGATCCTTTGACGATATGCCACCTTTTGAGCCCGGCTGGGTCTGGCTTACCGGTGCCGGCCCCGGAAATCCGGGTCTGGTGACGCTTTTGGGGCTGCACGCCCTGCGCCATGCCGACATCATTATTTATGATGCTCTGGTCAACCCGGAGATACTGAAATTTGCCCGCGACGGGGCAGAAACCGAATATGCGGGAAAACGTGGCGGCAAGCCTTCACCCAAACAACGCGATATCTCTTTGCGCCTGATTGAACTAGCGCGCGAAAACAAGCGCGTGTTGCGCCTCAAGGGCGGCGATCCGTTTGTTTTCGGTCGTGGTGGTGAAGAAGCTTTGAGTCTGGTTGAAAGCAACATTCCCTTTCGCATTGTCCCGGGGATTTCCGCCGGCATTGGCGGGCTGGCCTATGCCGGTATCCCCGTCACCCACCGCGATACCAATCAGACTGTAACCTTTCTCACCGGCCATGATGCCAACGGCAATGTTCCCCATGGTGTTGACTGGGCGCAGATCGCTGGTGGTTCGCAGGTTCTGGTGATCTATATGGCGCTAAAACACGCCTCCCGGATTACGCAGAAATTACTCGATGGCGGCCGTTCCGGCGATGAACCCGTGGCTATTGTAGCCGACGCAAGCCTGCCCGGCCAACAAGTGGTTGAAACCACTTTGGCACAATTGCCGCAAGCGATTGAGGAAAGCGGCATAGCGCCACCGGCCATTGTTGTCATTGGTGAGGTGGTACGCTTTAGAACCGCCCTGAACTGGCTCGAAAAGGCGCGCGGAGCCGCTGGCCGAAATGCCGGTAAAGAGTGATGCGCGGTCTGTTAATTGGCGCCCCGGCCAGTGGGTGTGGCAAGACCACCGTAACTTTGGGGCTTATCAGGGCGCTGATAAAAGCCGGATACAGGATTGCCTCGGCCAAAGCCGGGCCGGATTATATCGACCCGCGGTTTCATCTCGCCGCAGGTGCCGCCACCTGTTTCAACCTTGACCCCTGGGCCATGCGTGAGCAAACCCTGATGTCATTGGCCAGCCTTGCGACTGATAGCGGTGATTTGCTGATCGTTGAAGGTATGATGGGCCTGTTTGATGGCGCTAGTGACGGTACCGGATCAAGTGCTGATCTGGCTGAAATGCTCGGCCTGCCGGTTATTCTGGTAATCGATGCAGCCTCGCAGTCTCACTCTGTTGCCGCTGTTGCCAGAGGTTTTTCCAGCCATCGTCAGGAATGCAAAATTGCCGGAATTATTCTTAATTCTGTCGGCAGCGTTGCCCATGAAAAAATGTTGCGTCAGGCACTGGCTCCGCTGGAAATTCCGGTAATTGGTGCGCTTGCGCGCGATGCTGAATTTGCCTTGCCCCATCGTCACCTTGGACTTGTGCAGGCTGGCGAACATAACAACCTTGAGAATTTTATTGCAAGCGTGGCAACGCACATTGGCGAAAACCTCGATCTTGATCTGCTGGTAAAACTTGCACAGCCGCTAAAATCGGGGCGGTTTGAGGTACCCAACAATTCCCTGCCGCCGCTGGGACAGAATATCGCCATTGCCCGCGACATAGCTTTTGAATTCACTTACCCGCATTTTTTACAACACTGGCGAGACGCCGGTGTCGGAATTTCCTTTTTCTCACCCCTTGCCAATGAAACTCCGGCATCAGACTGTGATGCTGTTTTTCTGCCCGGTGGATACCCCGAACTTCATGCCGGTCGCCTTGGTGCCAATGAGATTTTTCTGGATGGATTGCGCCAGGCGGCAAATTCGAACGTGCTGATCTATGGCGAGTGTGGCGGCTATATGGTTTTGGGCGAAGGTTTGACAGATGCACAAGGCGCAGATCATGCCATGGCCGGATTGTTGCCGGTCAGCACCAGCTTTGCCGAGCGCAAGCTGCATCTGGGCTATCGCAGGCTTACACCTTGTGATCCCGATGCCTTATGGTTGCAGGAATTATCAGCACACGAATTTCATTATGCCAGCGTAACGACACAGGAAAAGTGTGGCCGTTTATTTGAAGCTGTTGATGCAACCGGAAACTCTCTTGGTGCCATGGGGCACAGGCGCGGGTGCGTCATGGGCTCGTTTGCGCATATTATTGATTACAGTCCGAAAGCGTCTTTATTATGAGTTATCATTTTTCGGCCCTGTTTCTGGCCCTGATAATAGATGCAATCATCGGTGATCCCGACTGGCTTTGGCGCAAGGCTTCTCACCCCGTGGTATGGATGGGCCATATTATCAGCAAACTGGATGAGCGCTTTAACATATCAACCGATGGCCAGGATCGGCGGCGGCAAAAAGGCCTTTATACACTGGTTTTTCTCATCGCTCTCGCTGCGGGTTTTGGATTGTTTTTGCAGTTTTTAATTGGTGATCTGGCTTTGTCGTGGATTCTTGAAGCGGTGGTAGTGGCAATCTTTTTGTCAAGCCGAAGCCTCTATGATCATGTGGCGCGAGTGGCCGGGAAACTTGAAAATTCTGATTTGGGCGAAGCGCGTGTAGCGGTTGCACAGATTGTTGGTCGTAACCCGGAAACGCTTAATCGAGCCGGTGTTGCGCGTGCGGCGATTGAAAGTCTGGCTGAAAACTTCTCCGATGGTGTGGTTGCCCCGGCTTTGTGGTACCTCGTTGCCGGACTGCCTGGTATTATTGTCTACAAGATGATAAATACAGCCGATTCCATGATCGGCCACAAAACCAGCCGCCACCTTGATTTTGGCAGGGCGACAGCTCGATTTGATGATTTTGTCAATCTCCTGCCCTCCCGAATTACAGCGCTGCTATGTGTTATGGCCTTTGCTTTTCACCATGGTATCAGGGCAGCCAGAAAAGCCTGGCGTATCATTCGCAATGATGCCGCCAAACATCGCTCACCCAATGCCGGATGGCCCGAAGCGGCAATGGCAGGCGGGCTTGACATCGCTCTTTCAGGGCCACGTACCTATGAAGGTAAATCAGATAATGAACCCTGGATAAACCAAAACGGGCGCAAGAAAATTGATCACAATGATATCAAAATGGCTTTGCGTCTCTATGCCACCGGCGTATTGATTTTAGCTGTTGTTGTCGGGTTCTACGGAATTGTTGTTTAGCGCTTGTGCAAAATACGCGCATCATTGTCGCGGTCCTGCCAGCCCTGACGTACCAGCTCGGGCACAGCGTGTTCTTCCACAGGATAGCCCACACACAGATAGCCTACCAGTTCCCAGCTTTCGGGAACATCCAGGACCTTTCGAACTTCTTCAGGATCGATAATTGACACCCAGCCCACACCAATGCCGCGCGCGCGTGCTGCCAGCCACAGGGTATGTACCGCCAGCACGGTGGAATATTGCAAAGTTTCCGGCATGGTTTTGCGGCCAAGTCCTGAACCGGTTTGTGTTGATGTATCAACAAAAACCGCCAGATGAACCGGTGCCTGTTTTAGTCCCTCGAGCTTGAGAGAGGCATAAAGCCTGGCTTTTTCACCGCGATAATCCTCAAATGCCTCGCGATTACAAGCGGTAAATATGCTGCGTATTTTTTCCCGTCGCTCTTCCTGCTCCACACTGACAAAGCGCCATGGCTGGGAGTTGCCGACAGAAGGTGCGAGTGAGGCTGCATCAAGCAACTCGTCAATCAGCTCGTCGGATAGGGGATCGCTGCGAAAGTGCCGGACATCGCGGCGCCACACAAACAGATCATCCAGTTTACCCTGGAAATCATCATCAAAGTCAGGAGTGTCCTGAGCTTCGCTGCTTTCATCACTTTTATCGCGCACTGACATTGCATCACTATGTTTTTGTAATCGCCCAGGCTCTTATACCACAGTATCGTTACCCTAAAACCGGTCAACACGAAAGGGTGATAAATCTATATTCGGTTTTCTGCCTGCAATCAGGTCGGTTATCAGCCGCCCGGTTTTTGGCCCCATGGTAAGGCCGAGGTGCTGGTGGCCGAAGGCGAAATAAACATTATCGAAAAGAGGTGAACCACCAACCACCGGCAAACTATCGGGCAGGCTTGGCCGGTGGCCCATCCACATTGTGTAATGTTTGGTCTGCACGCCGGGAAACAATATTTTTGCGTGTTTCAGGAGAGTTTCGGCACGGGCATAATTGGGAGGTGCATCGAGCCCGCCAAATTCCACCAGACCGGCCAGCCGCAATCCCACGGACATGGGCGTTGCGATAAACTTGCCAAATGTAGCCATCACCGGCCCGGTGGGCATGATACCGGGATCGCTCAACGTGATGTGATAGCCGCGTTCAGCCTCCAGCGGCACCGCGCTTCCGAGCTTTTTAGCGAGTTTTGCCGACCAGGCTCCGGCAGCAATAACCACCTGGGTAAACTCCAGCGTATCGCCGTTGAGAATCAGACGGCGCGGTCTGCCGTCGACGATTTCGATGTCTTTGACTTCGGCCTTGATGATTTTGCCGCCAGCGGCCTCAAATCCTTGCGCCAGCGCCTTCACCACCTGTGCCGGATCAAGCACATACCCGTAATCCTCCATCAATACGCCAAAGGAAAATTCCCGCGATATTGTCGGATCATAATCAGCCAGCGCTTTTGCCTGTAATATGGTTGTACGGGCATTATGCCTGCGGCGAATTTTCCAGCCGTACTGATCAGCCCTGTAGGCGGCTTCGTTGCGATAAAGGTTAAGCGTTGGGACGGGTTTTATCAGGTTTTCCGCCACTGTGCCCTTGGCCAGAGCCACATGCTGTTCAACTGTATCAAGCGTTAACAAGGCGAGGGCATCGGCAATGTGATCAACCCGGTCCGGCGAGGCATTGCGCATAAATTGCCAGAACCACGGCAACATGCGCGCAGCATAAGGCCAGCGCAATGACAAAGGCCCCATGGGGTCGAGCAGCATTTTGGGTATCTGGGTAATCATCCCCGGGGTTGCTGCCGGTACAATACCATGTGAGGCCAGCACCCCGGCATTGCCAAAAGAAGTGGCGTCACCGGGGCCAAGCCGATCAACCAGAGTTACGCTAAAGCCAGCGCGTTGCAGATGAAGAGCGCAGGATACCCCGACAATTCCAGCTCCGATGACAGCAACAGTTGCTGAATTTTTCACATTATAATCAGTCAATGACACGCGCAAAATATCGACCATACTGTCAATATTTTCCCGCGTGGCAACAAACTGCGGTGCAAGAATGCCGGTATCTCCGGTGAATTTCACATGCAGACCATTCCAGAACAGTTTTTTCTGCATGGCGGTACCAAATGCACCGGGTGCGCCTTCAGGCTTAAGGTCAATGCCGGCCATCAGGCCATACCCTCTGATGCCGACAACTTTATCAAGGCTTTCAAGCTCAAACATCTTGTCGAGGAAGTATTCGGAAAGCTTGGCGGCCTTATCAAACAATCCTTCGTTTTTATAGATATCCTGAGTGGCGATACCGGCGGCACAGGCTGCAGGGTGCCCTGAGTATGTATAGCCATGGAAAAACTCTATGGCACTTTGGGGCGAGGCTTCGGTTACGGTTTCATACACCATATCCTTAACCCCGACAGCCCCCATTGGCTGGCAGCCGTTGGTGAGGGCTTTGGCCATGGTCATGATATCAGGAACAACCCCAAAGGCATCAGCGGCAAATGGTGTTCCCAGACGGCCAAAGCCGGTGATAACTTCATCAAACACAAGAAGAATGCCGTGCGTGTCGCAAATTTCGCGCAAACGTTCGAGATATCCCTTTGGCGGCACCAGACACCCGGTGGACCCGGCAATCGGCTCAACAAAACACGCGGCAATTGTGCCACCGCCGTAGGTCTGGGCAAAACGTTCCAGATCATCGGCAAGTTCCACGCCTTTTTCAGGCTGCCCGCGCAAATAGGGTTCATCGCCGCTCATTGTATGGCGCAGGCACACGACATTGGGCATCACACTGGTGAAAGTTTCGCGGTTTTTGACCATACCGGCCAGCGAAACCCCACCCATATTAACGCCATGATAGGCGCGGTCACGCGAGACAAAGCGGGTGCGCTGACCTTCGCCACGGGCACGATGATAGGCCATGACAATTTTCAGGGCGGTATCAATTGATTCCGAACCCGAATTTGTGAAGAAGATATGGTTGATGTCTTCAGGCGTGATAGCCGCCACCTTGCGGGCCAGCTCAAACGATCCCGGGTGCGCCGATTGAAAGGGGGCAGTGTAATCATTAACCAGCAACTGGGCATGCACTGCATCGGCAATTTCCGTGCGCCCATGACCGGCAGGCACGCAAAACAAGCCGGATGATCCATCCAGAATTTGCCCGCCGCGATGATCCCAAAGATGAACGCCTGAGCTTTTCACCACCAGGCGGGGATCTTTTTTAAACTCTCGATTTGCCGTAAACGGCATCCATTGTTCTTCCAGCGAATTGGGGAATGACAGATCATCCATCAAAATCTCTCCTTCTTGAGGAACAGCGTAAATGTTGTTCCACCTTACCATAAATCAAACTTGACCCTAGTGTTTTTCCGGTCGCATAGTAGGGCCAGATATAGCTATAACTTGAGACCAAAATATGCGTGATTCACTTTTTCTGTTAAGCCGCTCGGGACGCATTAATTTGCAGACCGAAATACGTCAAGTGCTGGTTTCAGCCATTTTAACCGGACACCTGCCGGCTGGAGAACGTGTTCCCTCCAGCCGAAAAATGGCACAGAATATGGGTGTTTCGCGAAATACAGTGGTTCTGGCCTATCAGGGCCTGCTCGATGACGGCTATCTGGTGGCACATGAACGCAGCGGATATTACGTTAACGGAAAAATCCTTGAAGGCCGGATTGCTCCGGCACCGGGCGACCAGGTTGCCAAAATCGGAGATGAGAGTACCATAGACTGGTCCAGGCGATTTCGCGTGAAACCGAGTGAGCAGGACAATATTTCCAAACCAAAAGACTGGCGCGAATATCCCTATCCGTTTATCAGCGGCCAGGTTGATCCAAAGTTATTCCCAATTGCCGAATGGCGCGAATGTTCGCGTCAGGTACTGGGTAAAAGATGGCTTGATATTTCCACTGCTGATGCTTACGGCAGCGATGATGAAATGCTGATCGAACAAATCAGAACCCATATCCTGCCCCGGCGGGGTATTCTGGCCGACCATGACGAAATTCTGGTGACCATGGGGGCGCAAAATGCACTATATCTGCTGGCAAGTCTTCTGGTGTCGCCGGAGACGACGGTGGGTTTTGAAGAACCCGGATATCCCGATGCGCGCAATATTTTCCGACTGAAATCCAACAGATTGGAGTTTCTCGATGTTGATGAGCACGGATTAACCCTGGGACCTGCTTTTAAGAACTGTAATATCATATTCACAACACCGAGCTATCAGGCGCCAACGACGGTAATCATGCCCCCGCAGCGCCGGCGTGAGCTGCTGGAAGCGGCTGACAAATTTGATTGTCTTATTATTGAGGACGATTATGAGTTTGATATCAATTTCAGTGCCCAGCCCAGTCCGGCGCTGAAATCACAAGACAGATCTGGACGCGTCATCTATGTCGGCAGCCTGTCCAAGACGCTGTTTCCGGGGTTGCGCCTGGGCTACCTCGTCGGCCCGCGTGAACTGGTGCGCGAAGCCCGGCAGTTGCGCCGCCTCATGGTCCGCCACCCCCCCAATAACAATCAGCGCACAACGGCGCTGTTCTTGTCCCTGGGACATCATGATGCACTCGTCCATAGGCTGCACCGTACCTATCAGGCCCGGGGTATGGAAATGGGTCGTGCATTATCGCGCTTTTCCCATACACACCGGAAATTTCGCGCTCCGGCGGCTCCAGTTTCTGGGTTCAGGGGCCGAAAGATCTTGATGCTGATGATCTGTGCGCCCGTGCCCTTGAAAATGGCATTGTTATCGAGCCGGGAACCATATGGTTTGGCCGCCGGCCTGAGCCACAAAATTATATTCGCCTTGGTATTTCGTCCATCGACATTGAAAAGATATCTCCCGGTATTGAATTACTGGCGCAGATAATTGATCAAATGAAATCTTGAGTCCGGGGTACCTCAAGCGTTCGCACGTACCATAGGCAAAAATCCGGGCAAGGCTTCCACATCTTTGAGCCAGCGCTGTATATTGGGATATTCGTCGAGAAACACTTCGCCTTCATCTGACACCGACACATAGGCATAACTGGCAATGTCGGCAATGGTCGGGCGCGAAGCAGCCAGCCACTGGTTTTGTTGCAGGTGCGGCTCCATGACATCGGTGAAAAGCTGATGAGCCAGAGCCTGGGCTTCTTGCATGTCAAAAGGCCGACCGAAAAGTTTGATTGCCCGTGCGCGTGCCGGTCCAAACATCATTTCACGCGCTGCTGTCGACAGCCACTCCTGAATATGGGCTTTTTCTGCGGAATTTTTGCCACTCCAGTTGCCGGAGTCGTCATATTTATCACTGAGGTAAACCAGAATGGCACATGAATCGCGAATAACTTCGCCATCATCCACCAGCGTTGGTACCTGCCCCAGAGGATTGAGCTTCAAAAAAGCCGGCTCCTTATTCTGCCCCTGCCTAATGTCAATCGGGGAATTTTCATACTCCAGCCCCAGTAAACTCAAAAACAGTCGCGCACGATAGGCATTGCCGGAGGGGGTGAAGTCATAAAGTGTTATCATCGAATTGACCTTCTGTTAGTGCAGTTTTTTTACCAGTCGATATGCAATGATAATCCGACGCGCCAGAATTGTTACCTATCAATTTGTCGGGAGTATCCGCAAATGCAAATGAGACGACCATACTGTGATGCTGAAATGACAGTCATCGGTTTCTTGCCAAACCGGGCTTTAGAGCATGTCTGTTTTAAACTGAAACACCAAGGCAGCAAGCGCTGCCCGGCGCTACTGCGCCGCGCCCGTGCAGGCTCGGTGCGTAGCACCGGAATAGCCGTGAACGAAAAAACCTGGAGTGTTTCCGTCAAAGACGGACACGCTTTAGATCAAGACATCCTGGCTACGTTGGCGGGCCTGGAATCCTTTGTTGCACCTGCTCGAAAGTCTGAGCCATTTTAGCAGTGAAAAATTTTACCTGAACCGGCTTTCCCAGACACCGTCCCAGTCATCTCCCGGTGGTTTTTGGAGGTAAAAAGCGCATCTTGAGACATACAGACCGGCAACTTTATCATCTGGATAATCGGCCAGAAATTCCTCAAACCCTTTGCCTGCCTCTTTCCAGCACCGATCGCGGTAAAGCTTCATTGCATCGTCAAAGCGCGGCAGTGCTTCAAGCATCTGTGTCTGTTCTTTTTCGAGATAATATCCCAGAGGCTCATACACCCTTATAGGCCTGTTTTTACCTCTGACACGGAGGAAATCAATCTCGCGAAGACCTGTCCGTGATTTCATGTTGGCAACTGTTGTCTCACTCACCAGTATCGACGTTCCAAAGAATTTATTGGCATCCTCAAGGCGCGCTGCGAGATTAACATGATCGCCGATAACGGTGTAATCCATACGCTTTTCAGAGCCGACATTACCGGCGACAACTTCGCCGGTAGAGATGCCGATGCCGATTTCAATCGGCGATCTGCCGTCGCGCTCTCTCACCAGATTAAGCTGGCGCAAGGCCTGAAGCATTTCAATCGCAACTTTAACTGCATTGTCAGCATCATCGGGCGTAGACATCGGTGCGCCGAACACCGCCATGATTGCGTCCCCAATATACTTGTCCAGCAGCCCGTTGTGACGCAAAACCACCTCAACCATTTCAGTGAAATAGTTGTTGAGCATTTCCACGGTTTCTCCCGCACCGAGATTTTCCGTCATACTGGTGAAGCCGCGAATATCGGAAAACAACATGGTTGCTTCCTGGGCGGTGGCGATAAAGGGTTGGTCAGCGCTGTGCAGCACCTTGTCCATAACTTCTTTGGCGAGGTAGCGCGCCATGGTGGTGCGAAAGCGCTTTTCATCAGTGATATCTTCGATTTCCACCATAAAGCCCAGGCGTGTCCCATCGATATCCACCAGTGACGCTATTGTCACATTAACCGCTATCTTCGCACCATCGCTGCGCAGAAAATCGGTGTCGGCGTGATAATCAGAACCGCCCGATTTTTCTACATAATCCAGACTGTCGATGACCCATTGGTTTTTATCGGAAAATATTTCGGCCACTTTTTTGCCGACAAGCTGTTTTTCCAGCAGGCCTATATTGCGGATGGCCGCTTCATTGACCTTGGTGATTGTCAAGTTGCTGTCCAGAGTGACAACACCATTGCTCAAAGACTTGAGGATGGCTTCATTATAATTCTTCAATTGCCGCATATCCTGGAAAAGTGCGGCATTTTCCAGGGCGATGGCTATCTGGGCGGAAAAAGCATGCAGGCGTTTTTCATCGAGCGCGTTAAAGCCGCCACCGATTTTGTTCAACACCTGAATGACGGCAATCGGCGCACCTAGCTTGTTGAGTATCGGGAAACAGAGGATGTTTCGGGTGGTAAAACCGGTGGCGCGATCAACTTCCCGGTTAAAACGCAAATCAATCCGGGCATCGGCAATATTGAGCACCTTGCCGGTTGTAAATGTTTCTCCGGCTATCCCCTTGTCACAGGGTATTCGAATTTCTTTGGTATCCATTCCCTGGGCCACTTTCGACCACAGTTCATTGCTGCGGGCATCATGGATAAAAAGTGTGCTGCGTTCCGCACCAAGTAATTTTGACGTTGCCGACATTATTTTCGCAAGCAGATCGTCAAGATCAATATTCCCGGAAATTTCACTGATAACTTCCAGCATTGCCAGTTCATTATTGTGGGCAATTTTAAGTTTTTCAAACATCTGGGCATGTTCGAGTACAGCTGAAACCTGTGAGGTCATGGCCGCCAGAATTTGAGAATCGGCCTGACTGAAAGTGCCCTCAACCTTGTTTAACAATTGGGTTACACCGATAATTCTCTGATCTTTATTGCGCAAAGGCACACACAGGATATTACGGGTGCGAAAGCTGGTGTTGTCATCAACATCGCGATTGAAGCGCGGATCATTGTAGGCATCGGCAATGACAAGTGCTTCACCGGTGGTAAAAACACACCCGGCAATACCGGCATCATCGGATATGCGGATTTCACTGATGGTGTCGCCTTGTACCAGTCGCGAAAACAACTCGCCGGTTTCACCATCATGAAGAAACAGCGTTGCGCGTTCGAAGTTCAGGATATCTTTGATGACTTCAATCAGGCGCGGCAGCAAATCATCAAGAGAACTATATTGCGCCGTGGTTTTATTAACTTCGAGCAAAACTGAAAAACGATGCAGAAGCTGTGCTGCTTCGCCTGCAATATCCCCGCTGTCGGGGCTGGACAAGGCGCTTGTGATCCGGGCGATTTCACCATCGTGCAGTGGCGCGTTATAAATTTTTGAAAAAGGCGCAAAGGTTTTGCCGGACATCGGCAGGCGCTTTAGAACTGCGGATGTATCAAACGCAACTGGTTCTTTTCTAAACTTATTCATCTAGCAATTCAAATTTAGGTCAATATTACTATACCAAAGGCGCACCATAGCCAGTTGAGTGTAAAAGTTTCGTTATGTTGCCGGTTATTTAGAACATGGCCTTTCACCGGTGTTGAGATTATGATCCGCGATCAGATCCTGTGATTTCAACACTCAAGGAGTTAAGACGATCCCGAAAGCTTCCAGCCCGGCGTTATCCTGCAATTTTACCTCCGGCCCCGTTGCTCATCGCCTGAAGTTTGGCGGCGGCCGCAATCAGGCCCTGCCAAAGGCTGCGGGGTTTTCACGTGGTCGAACCCCGAATATTGTTGATGCCACAGCAGGCCTGGGGCGTGATGCTTTTTTACTGGCATCTTTGGGGGCGCAAGTGACACTGATAGAGCGCTCACCGGAAGTGTACACAGCGTTACGCGAGGGGCTTTTGCAGGCTCGGGAAGGACCGGTCGAAATTGCTGAAATTACAGCACGTATGAACCTGATCCACGGCGATGCCAGAGACATCCTTGGTGAGATTGATGCCGAGGTTGTTCTCGTCGACCCCATGCACCCGCCACGGCGCGGGTCCGCACTGGTTAAACAGGAAATGCGCCTTTTGCGCACATTGGTGGGTGCTGACCCCGACAGTCTGGAACTTATGAAAGTGGCACTTAAAGCTGCAACCAGCCGCGTTGTGCTCAAATGGCCGCTGCGCGCTGACCTCATGGCCGGACTTGAACCGCCGTCACACCGGATATGCGGCAGGACGACGCGTTATGATGTTTTTATGATCTAATCGGTCTTGCCGAATTTTTTCCAATAAGCACCGAATAAATCTTCTTCCGACGGTTTGTCTTCGGCAATTGTTGTCACCAGATGGGTGATGTTGATGAAGTTGCGATAGTTGAGATTTTCCGAAATCGAGTTGCCGGCCCAGGTGCCGCAGCCCATCGACAGGGTGAAATTGAGGCCATTGTCAAAACTGCCGCCATTGCCAAACGTATGCGCCTGATTGACCATAACCCTTACGACTTTTAAATCCTGCGCCAGTTCGGCTGCATGCGCCATGTCACCGGTATGAATACCGCAGGAATGACCAATGCCATTGACCTCTAAAATGCGTCTGACTTTATCTTTGGCATCATCAAAATCACGCGCACGATAGACAGTAAGAACCAGAGACAGTTTTTCATCTGCCAAAGGCTCATCTGCCCCGATGCCGTCATGTTCAACAATGAAAAACCTGGCAGCCTTTGCATCTTCACCGAGGCCCGCAACAGTCGCGAACACATCGGCATCCTTGGCAATCACATGGCGGTTGAGGTGACCATCCACCCATAAGGTGTCAACGAGCTTGGCTTTTTCCTGCTTGTTAGCGCGATAACCGCCAACGCGCTGCAACGCGGCAATCGCGTCTTCATAGATGTCATCGACCACCACCAGTGAATTTTCCGACGAGCATGAGGTTGAATTATCAAATATTTTTGAGGCGCAGATTTTGGCCGCTGCATCATCAAGATCAGCGCTTTTATCGATAATCACCGGCACATTGCCCGCACCCACACCGATGGCAACCGAGCCGCTGGAATAAGCACGACGCACATTGTTTTGTGACCCGGTAACAACAACGAGATCAACAGCCTCCATCAGGGCTTGTGTTAACTCCTTTGATACCGGGCTTGGCAATATTTGCACCAGATCGCGCGGTGCGCCACAGCGCCCGAGTTCTGCGCGCATATGTTCAACCGTGCGCAATGTGGTGCTGTATCCCGCCGGTGAAGGGGCGACAATAACCGCATTGCCGCCTTTCAGCGCCATCATCGCTTTGTTGACCGGTGTGGCGGCGGGGTTGGTTGACGGGCAGATAGCCGCCACAATGCCCACCGGTTTGCCATATTTGACCAGGCCTTTTTCAGGAATTTCTTCAATAATTCCCGTTGTTTTAACCCGCAGCAGATCACGCAATGTGCCAAATGTCTTGCGGGTATTTTTGGTGATTTTTGAAGTGACATTGCCCAGGCCGGTATCGGCAACGGCATGTTCGGCAAGTTCTTTTGCCCGGCCCGGTTCATAAATCGACCAGGCAAGTGCGGTTACCGCATCATCAATCTTTTCCTGATCTTCGTTTTCGAATGCCGCCATGGCCTGACGGCCGCGGGCAACCAACTCCGAGATGGCGGAAGATGTATTTTTGATTTCCATACCGTAATATGTCCGAGAAGCCCTTCCTGCGTCAACCGGTCACCATCGCGCACTTCTGCGATTTTCAGCATACCAAAACGAAATGTTGATAAACCCGGATTTGCCCAAGGCGGTGTTAATAACTTTCTGAGTAATTTGTGGGATTGTTGCAACCATTGAATTTTGGGGAACTTCTATGCGTATCTGTGTTTTTTGTGGCTCAAGCCCCGGCAATCTTCAATCTTATCAGGACGCTGCCGTTGAAGTGGGCGAATTACTGGCGCGCGAAAAAATTGAACTGGTTTACGGCGGTGGCAATGTCGGCTTGATGGGCATTGTCGCAGACGCCGCCCTGGCGGCTGGTGGCGATGTAACCGGGGTGATGCCCCGGCATCTGGTTGAAAGTGAAATCAGTCACAAAGGCCTGACAACGCTTGAAGTTGTTGAAGACATGCACGAGCGCAAGATGAAAATGTCAGAACTGTCAGACGCATTTCTCACCCTGCCCGGAGGTGCCGGAACACTGGAAGAGATCACCGAACAATGGACCTGGGCGCAACTTGGCATCCACACAAAACCTTGTGCATTCTATAATGTTGATGGTTACTACGATCACCTGCGCGCCATGATTGACAAGATTGTCGAGGCCGGTTTCATGAAGGCATCTTACGCCGATATGCTGATTTACGGCGAGGATGTCAGATCAATTCTTGCAGCGTTCAAGGCCTATGAAGCCCCGGCAAGAAAATGGCTTAAAGAATAGGTTCCAGCCGTCTTTTTTGCCTCCACCCTTCACAAAAACATAAACCTGCCTATAGTATCGCTCTCATGAAACCGAAAAACCCATGGTGCAGGAGCGTTTCAAGTGAATATTCTGGCCGCAGCGCCCCTGGAGAACTGTCCGGCGCTGGTATTGAATGCTGATTACCGGCCGTTGAGCTATTACCCGTTGTCTTTGTGGTCATGGCAAAATGCGGTCAAGGCGGTGTTTTTAGATCGCGTCAATACGGTGTGCCAGTATGACCGTCTGATATCCAGCCCCACGGTTACTTTTCAATTGCCAAGCGTCGTCAGTCTTAAAACCTACGTAAAGCCGCCAACACACCCGGCTTTCACCCGGTTTAATGTTTTCCTGCGCGATGGATTTTCCTGTCAGTATTGCGGCGATATGGACGATTTGACCTTTGATCACCTGATCCCGCGTTCAAAAGGCGGGCTGACTACCTGGGAAAATGTGGTAACGGCATGCTCATCGTGCAATCTGCGCAAAGGTGGCCAGATGCCGGAAATTGCCCGAATGAAACCGATGCAGCACCCGCGAAAGCCAACGGTCTATGACCTGCATACAAACGGGCGCTCATTCCCGCCAAACTATCTGCACGAAAGCTGGCAGGATTATCTGTATTGGGACATCGAACTTGAGCCTTAAGATTCTGGTCTGAAAAGTCCTGAAGCCAGCCCTCTCCCCCGCCCAACCACCCCCAGGGTATCCTTATCGGGTGGTTGGGCGGGGGAGAGGGCTGGCTTCAGGACTTTTCAGACCAAACGCTAAAATTTTCTCAGGCGCATAATCGTCATAACGCTTAAAGCGGCCATGGTGATAGAAATAATCACATTATAACCCGCAAGTGAAAGCCCCAGAAAACGCCAGGCGGCATCCACACAGCTTACCACTTTGGCACTGCTCAATTCCTGCAGCAGATTACCGACATCTGCACTTAGTTCCTCACCACCCGAACACCCGGAAGGCCCTTCCCACAGGCGCCATTCAACACCCGAATGATATATGCCGTAGGCTGCACCGGCTACAAACAATACTGCGGCCGCCGCCAGGCATATCTGGCTCAATGTTTTGTTGCTGCTATTAATCAACACCAGGGCCAGCGCCAGAATGGGCAATCCGATATAGTAAGGCCAGCGCTGGGTCAGGCACATGGGACACGGGGCAAGGCCGATAACCAGTTCGAAAAACCAGGCACCGGCAATTGTAGCCGTACCCAGAACAAGTGCCACAATGGCGGGAAAAGAGGGGGAATTTAATATTTTCTGGCTCATTTTCTGTCCACGTTATGTTGGAAAAACAAATTTTATTAATGCAAATCCTGCGACCAGCATGACCACAAATATAATGGTGAGGAGGCCGAGGTATTTTTCGATAAACCGCCGAATGGGCTGACCAAACCAGTATAACAGTCCGGCGACGAAAAAGAATCTTATTCCCCGTGCAGCAACGCTTGCCACGCCAAAGATAATCGGATCAAGAGCGGTGACACCACTGGCGATGGTGATCACTTTATAGGGAAAGGGCGTAACACCGGCAATGAAAACTATCCAGGCACCATAAGTATTGTAGCGCCCGGCAAAATCATCAAAGGCACCACTATAGCCATAGAGGTCGAGCAAGGGTTTACCGATTGCATCAAACAGGTAAAATCCGATCAGGTAGCCGGCAAAACCACCAATGACTGAAGCTATGGTCGAGATTGAAGCATAAAACCAGGCCTTGGCTTTATTGGCCAGAACCATGGGAATAAGAATAATGTCGGGCGGGATCGGGAAAAACGAGCTTTCGGCAAAAGAAACGCCCGCCAATGCCAGTCTGGCATGGCGATGGGCGGCCAGCGACATTGTCCAATCATATAATTTGCGCAGCATAGGGTTCTTAACTACAAAAAAGTTGTTTGAAGCAATTTGAGATATTGACCTTGAGAATTCTGGCCCTATGATCCAGACCCAGTGCCCCTGTGGCGGAATTGGTAGACGCGACAGATTCAAAATCTGTTGTCCTATGGATGTGCCTGTTCGAGTCAGGCCAGGGGCACCATTCAATTCCCATTTGTTGAAATTCCATAGTGTTGATCTGTGCCTCAAATTACTTTTGATGCAAATCTGATATCCCTATTGGCATGGGAACGCAAGTGCTCGAGAGCACTTCTCGATCATATTGAATCGTTTGACCGGTTTTTCGCGTTTGCTGGCAAGGCGGGTTTGACGCCTTGGTCTGGTTGACCAAAAGTCGAAGCCAACGACGTCCAGAAAGCGCGAAAACCCGGCCTTCGGTGGGCCAGATCAGTCCATCGGTGTCGTTGCAAAGCTTGTCCGATCAACCAGATCGCGCTACGCTTTGCGCCTAACCGAGTGAACTGATTTGGCTCCATCAAACGGTTCAATATGATCGAGAAGTGCTCTAGGCTGGCGACAGGGTGGTCAGGCGATCTGGTCCGTGGACGTTATGCATAAATTCCTTCAGAATTCTCGCCGTTTCAAAAGCTCCGTTTAAATTGGGTATTTGACTGGACAAAGGTGGTGCCATTTCACCGGCTTTATCAATTGCCGCCGCAAGAGTTTTGGCGGTCATATCAACCTGGCTGAGTTGTACCGCCAGACCGCGTTGTTCAAACAATGTGGCCCTGTCAGTCTGCTCGGTCAATCCTTCGCGAACATAAGGCACCAGAACTGAACGGCAGCGGGCACGCAGGATATCCGACGAGGTATTATAACCGCTCTGTGAGATCAGGACTTTGGTATCTTTCAGCATGGCGGAGAAGTCTCTCCTGAAATGTTCCACCACAAGATTTGGCCGGGCCGCCTCTTCAAGCAATTTTACGGTCTCATCGGGCAGGTTGGGCCCGGTGATAAAGCCCCATTTATCTTTTGCATAACGTGTCAGCGGCATGGCTTCTAATGCAGCTTCAAACAGCGGCTTGCCGACAGCGCCGCCGCCAGCTGAAACCACCACATCATAGGCGTTGCCGCTGCGCTGTTCATCGGCGTCCGGGGTAACCAGGCCGGTATAGTGTGTCAGGTCTGAAATTTCATCGGCAAATCTGAAGGTCCCGCCCAGATCAGCAAAATCCGGGTCCGCATGCAGAAAGACAAAATCATAGTATTGTCGCAACAATTCGACGGTTTTTTCATCGCGACCCGGCGCTACCTTTTTATGCAGGAGATCGCGCACTGAACAGGCGACATAAGGTTTTGGCGTCATTTGCTGAGCCGCATCCAGCAGGGGCAAAAACTCAAAGCCCAGCTGATGACGGGCAAAGGGAAAGGCTTCGGTAAAAATAATGTCCGGTGAGCGCGATTTCAGCAGTGCCAGCAATTGCTTCAGGCGATTTTGTTTATAGTTTTCGTCTACGGGTATATTGTTTTCATCAACAAGGTCGGAAAACCCGCCGGGACCGGCCTTGTAAGGGCTGAGCTGAAAGCATTTAGCCCCTTCGGGAAAGGTCGCCGGTGTCTGGGTGCCACCAAGGATAATATCAACCTCGAAACCGGCATCCAGCAAGGCCTTGGTGATGCGCTTTGAACGCATAACATGACCAATGCCCAGCAAATGCTGAACAATGAAAAAGATACGATATGTCACCCGAATTACCCTGCTCTTTCCGCATAACTACCAGACCTGGATAGTTAGACTAGCCCCATTTCAATTAAAAAAGCTGCAAATTCGACCGTACGCACATCATTGTGACTGGTCGGAACTCTCGATCAACTTTCTGCGCTTGCACATATTCTGTCTGTTCTGACTCCAGTTTTACTTATAAGGATCTGCCGCATCTCTAAGGCCATCGCCAAAGAAGTTGAAGGCTAAAATTGTCAGGACTACCGGAACCACAGGGAACATAAGCCATGGATAAAGGGCGACAACGGAAATATTCTGCGCCTCCGCCAGCAATACTCCCCAACTGGTTATAGGTGGTCGCAAACCCAGACCAAGGAAGGAAAGAGCGGTTTCGCCTAAAACCATCGTGGGAATGGAAATTGTGGCCGAGGCGATAAGATGACTCATGAAACCGGGGACGAGGTGTCGCCCTATAATTCGGCTGGGATTGGCGCCCATAAGCTGGGCTGAAACCACATAATCTTCTTCACGCAACGATAACAGCTTGGAGCGCACCGCACGCGCAAGACCGGTCCAGTCGAGCAATCCCAGGATGACGGTAATACCGAAATAAACCAGAATCGGGCTCCAGGTGATGGGAATGATAGCGGCAAGTGCCAGCCACAGGGGGATCGAGGGTATCGACTGCAACACCTCGATAACCCGCTGGACCAGAAGATCAAGCAAGCCGCCGTAATAACCGGCCATGCCACCGATGATGATGCCAAGGGTGAATGAAATAATGATACCGAGCAGGCCGATTGTCAGCGATATGCGTGAGCCGATGATGATGCGCGACAGGACATCGCGCCCCAGCCTGTCGGTGCCAAGCAGGAACAGTGTGCTGTTTTCTGCCGCACAGACCAGATGTAAATCGGAAGAACCACCGAGCCAGTAATCATACTTGTCACCGCGACAGAAAAATCGCAGCGGGTAAACCTCATCGCGATTTTCGCTGTACTCGCGTTTCAGGTTTTCCATGTTTAATCGATAATTTGTGCCGTAAACAAACGGTCCGACGAATTTTCCCTTGTCAAACAGGTGTATGGATTGCGGCGGCATGAAGATTGCGTCCACATTGCGGCTTTGCAGATCATAAGGGGCCAGGAATTCACTGATAAATATCGCCAGATACATCAGCGCCAGAAAAATAGCCGAAGCGACAGCGACGCGGTGACGCTTGAATTTCCACCACATCAGTTTCCATTGCGACGCAAGATAAAGCCGCTCCTGCGCCGGGGTCAGTTTTTCAATCGAGTGAGGATCAAACGGGGCCGGATTAACATAATGGTTAATGGGCGCACCTTCTGGCGGCAGGGATGTATCGGTCATTTGGTAGCCCCCCCCTGAAGTCGTATTCGCGGATCAAGGAAGGCGAGTGCTATATCGGACAACAACACGCCAAAGACCGTCAGTGAGGCGAGAAAGATCAAAAATGATCCGGCCAGATACATATCCTGACTTTGCAGGGCGGCAATCAATAACGGCCCGGTGGTTTCCAGTGACAGCACCACGGCGACAATCTCGGCCCCTGAAATCATCGCCGGCAACATCGAGCCAATGTCGGCAATGAAGAAGTTCAATGCCGAGCGTAACGGATATTTCAGCAGGGCTTTAACCGGCGGCACGCCCTTGGCCCGGGCGGTAACCACATATTGTTTTTGCAACTCATCAAGGAGATTGGCGCGAAGGCGCCTGATCATGGCAGCTGTTCCCGCAGTGCCGATTACGATCACCGGAATCCACAAGTGCTCGAGTATCGACATTGCCTTGTCCCAGCTCATCGGCTGGTTGAGGTATTTAACATCCATAAGGCCGCCGATGGAGGTGCCAAACCACAGATTGGCAAAGTAAATCATCACCAGAGCCAGCAGAAAATTAGGCGTGGCCAAGCCTAAAAGACCAATAAAAGTGAGACCATAATCTCCCCAGCTATACTGGTGGGTGGCTGAATAAATGCCGATTGGGAAAGCCAGAGCCCAGGTGAAAATAATAGTGGTGAAGGAAACCAGAATGGTCAGGAACATTCTGTCGCCGACAACTTCGCTTACCGGCAGGCGATATTCGAATGAATAGCCAAAATCACCGTGTAAAATACCCCAGAGCCAGAACAGATAGCGCTCGATCAAAGGCTTGTCGAAACCATATTCGACCCTCAGAAATTCAATCTGGGCAAGATCAACAGATTCGCCCTGTGCTCTTAATTCCGCAATATAACTCTCGATATAATCACCGGGCGGGAGTTCGATAATCAGGAATACCAAAGCACTGATCACCAACAATGTCGGGATCATTATCAAAATTCGGCCGATAATATACCGCAACATCATTCGGCTGCCCCCTCAATCCAGAAAGTTCCCATCATATACTGGCCAAAATAAGCACCGGGTTCCCAGGTATAAATGCCCTTAACGGGTACATTTCTCAACTTGTTGCTGACAACTACCGGTTGTTGCGTATGATTTACAATGCCGATCGAATAGACCTGCTCGGCGGAAATTTTCAACATCTTGTGCCAGATTTCAGTGCGGTCCTCTTCATCGTCTGCAACGCGCCATGATTGATAAAGATCGAGCAGCTTTTGGGCCTTGGGATCGGTAATTTCCTGGCCGGATTTGCCGCCACTTTGAACGTATCTGCCCCACAGGGGCCACTGCAACTGCTCACCGGTGGTCGGGGCAAGTTCGGTCGGGCTCATATTGGCATTGGCGATGGCATTTTCGATGCCTGACCACACCGACATCAATGTCTGGCCCGATTGGATGCGGGCGCGAAAAACATCGCGCTGTGATGCCCGGGTGAACAACTCGATGCCGATTTTGGCCCAGCTGTCGCGGATTAATTCTAAAACATCAGTCTGTTCCGTATCCTCACCGGCAGTCTCAACCACCAGTTGGGCCGGTGTGCCGTCCGGTAACAGTCGTAGATTGTTTTCATCGCGCTTGGTCAAACCGATATCATCCAGCAGCTTGTTGGCGGCTTTGATATCAAATTGCGTCCAGGCATTTTGATATTCCGGCTTGTACAGGGGAAACCCGGGCAGCATGGTGTTGGCGCTTTCGTTGGCCAGTCCGTAATAAATCACCTGATTTATTTCGCGGCGATTAACCGCCAGAGACAAGGCCCGCCTGAAGCGTACATCGCGCAGCAAGGGCCCCCAGATTTTATCTTCTGCATTAAGGTTGGGGAAAAGAGCAATCTGGGCACCAATAGCTTTGCTCCACAATCGCACCTTGTAATTGTTACGCTTTTCGCCCTGTTTGAGAAAAGTATAATTATCAAACCGCAGGTAGCGCGCCTGCAGATCAGAATCTCCGGCCCCGGTTTTGGTGGAGATTATTTTTGCCGACCCCAGGTCAATCGTGACTTTATCGATATAAGGAAGCTGCTGACCAATGGTATCGATACGGTGATAATATGCGTTGCGGACAAAGATAAATCGATTTGCCGGTGGCGTGGTCGAATTAACCCATGGCTGCAAACTGGGCAGTTCCGGGTTTTCTGGACGATACTGGCGGCTGATGCGACGATGATAAGCAGCCCAGTCGCGACTGCCTTTGGCTTTCGCAGCCGCATTGAGCTTTTCCACGTCACCATATTTGGCATGAAAGCGTTTTAGATAATGTGCGGGCCGGTAAATATACAATGGTCGCGTGCCTGCCAGAGCCGGCAAAAATTCCGGGTTGGGATCCTCCCACGTATAGCGCACCGTTAATTCATCGATAACTTCAAAGCGTGGCGGCTTATTGTTTGCTATCAGATTTTTGTTCATTGTGCCGCGTGAAAGTGCTTCATCAGTGGCAACATCTTCCCAAAAATAACGGAAATCTTCCGACGTAAACGGCGCGCCGTCAGACCACCTGTGCCCGGGGCGCAGGCGTAAGGTGAAAATGCGATTGTCCTCAACTTCAAAACTTTCAAGAATGTCCGGCACCAGATCAAGTTTTTCATTAATGACAATCAGCCGGGCATAGCCGTAAACTGTCATCATGCGGATGTCTTTTTGTTTGCCCATCAGCAGTTTCAGGGTGCCGCCATGTTTTCCGGGTGAGCGATTTGACAGGCTGAGATCTATAACCCGGGGGACTTTCGGCAGTCTTTCTGATATCGGGGGCAGAATTCTGGCTGCGACAGCCGCTTCCAGTGACGGCGTTTCCTTCAAGGCTGCATGAGTTGTCGCCGTCGCACTGTATCCGGTAAAAATCAGAGATACGGCAAGAAGCACATAGATAGCCAGAGTGCGGAAAATGATCTGTTTCAACGCAGTCATGAGTGAAGCTCCGATAGTTCAGCGCTTTCATTGGCGAGGACAAAGTGTCCGTCACCCATTTCTATGTGCCGCAACAAACTGCCATCTTCACCGGCCCTGAAATTAGCATCCCAATTACTGGCGTTTTTGGCACCGCTCAGCTCGAGGCTGGAAAAATCCAGCGGCCGGTTGAGATCGGCATAAGGCACGGCTGTCAGCAGTTGTCTTGTATAGGGGTGGACGGGATTGTGAAACAGAGCTTGGCGCGGGGCAATTTCAACAATGCGACCTGAACACATGACCGCAATCCGGTCGGCAACATAGTCTACCACCGCCAGATTATGGGAAATAAACAGAAATGTCAGTCCCATGTCTGATTGCAGGTCTTTGAGCAAATTGAGAATTTGTGCCTGCACAGAAACATCCAGAGCTGAAACCGGCTCATCGCAGATAATAAGTTCCGGGTTAAGAGCAAGCGCGCGCGCAATACCGATGCGCTGGCGTTGACCGCCGGAAAAACTGTGCGGGTAACGATTTAAAAACCGCGGATCAAGGCCAACGACGCGCATCAGTTCCTGGATTGCCTCCATCTGCTCGGCCAGCTTGCCGCGATTATGAATGATCAAGGGTTCGCGCAGAATGTCGGCAACCGTCATGCGCGGACTTAACGAGCCAAACGGGTCCTGGAAGATCATTTGTATGCGCGGGCGAAACCTTTTCAGCTCGTCTTCTTCAAGGTTGAGAATATTAGTTTTTTCGGCACCATTGTTGAATTCTATGACACCCCTGTCGGGCGAAACAGCGCGCATTATGACCTTGCTTACCGTGGTTTTTCCGCACCCGCTTTCGCCTACGAGCCCCAGGCATTCCCCACGGCGGATATCAAAGCTGACATTGTCAATAGCCACCAGTTCGGTCTTGTTTTTATTACCGAAAAAACCGCCTTTGGATGATGTGAAAACCTTTTTCAGCTCTTGCACTGACAACAAAACCTCGCCCTTGCTCTGCATGCGGGCCTGAAGTTGATCGCCGCGCAGTGATATCGCACTCTTGTCCGGGGGGTTATCACTGGAAGCTGTAGCCTCATCCGTTTTCATATCGCGCAATGACACCAGACGCTCACCCGGCTTCATGTCAAAATGCGGCACCGCTTTGAGCAGGGCCTGCAAATAGGGATGTCCGGGCTGATTAAATATATGTTCAGCACTTCCGCTTTCGGTGATTTCGCCGTGATATATCACCACAATCTCATCGGCCATATTGGCGACTACGCCAAGGTCATGGGTAATGAGCAGCACCGCCATATTGAGTTGCTGTTGCAAATCTTTCAGCAGTTTGAGAATTTGCGCCTGCACCGTTACATCAAGTGCGGTGGTGGGTTCATCGGCAATAAGCAGGGCTGGATGGCAGATTAAAGCCATGGCGATCATGGCGCGCTGGCGCAGTCCGCCGGAAAGTTCGAACGGGTAACTGTCATAAGCGCGTGCAGGATCGGGAAACCCCACCAGGGCAAGCATATCTTCGGTTAGTTTACGCCGGTCCTTGCGGGCCACATCGCTGTGCAGAACCAGAGCTTCTTCCACCTGATTGCCGATGGTATACAAGGCTGACATGGAGGTCATTGGTTCTTGAAAAATCATCGAAATGCGCCCGCCTCTGAGGCTGCGCATTTTGCGCCCGTCAGTATTCAAAGCAGCTATATCAATAATTTCATCCGGAGCTCTGGGATCACGATAAAGAATTTTGCCGCCGGTGATCGAACCCGAATTGGGTAATATACCCAGAATTGACTGGGAGATAACCGATTTGCCCGAACCGCTTTCTCCAACCAGGGCAACAATCGAGCCGGGCCGAACCCGGAAGCTCACCCCCTTGACAACTTCAAGCTGGCTGCCGTGCAGTTCAAAACAGACACGCAAATTCTCAACACGCAATAAATCGCGCTCATCCATCAGCGCATCAGACATATTTTACAGACATTAAGGCAGATATCCCCTGGAAACACCGGCGCTCATTTAAACGCCAGTGATTCTATCCTCGTTACTTGGCAAAATCCGGTGCAAAAAATCATCCGGATCCGCCCTCAAAATACTACTCCCGATAGCAAGTTTACAAAATCCTGACTCTAATTAAAACACTTCAATCTCATAAGTGCGGGGTTGGCTACCAAAATTTCAGTGTTGACGTGACATTAATGTAACTAATTGATCAATTTTACATATGTTTACCAAACAACGCGGTGTCTGCTAAAGTTTTAGCGGACTATGGTATAAAGGTGCTTGCGCTTGCATAATGTTAATGCATTGTTAATAATTAGACCGACGGTACGCGACTGCGTAACCGGAAGTGGGCTGGTCTGCTGATTGCAAGAAAAACAATAGCTGCAAAAATGCAGTGGACGGGGAGTAACTGATTTGAAATTGCTTGGAGTATCTGCGGCTGCAGTCGTCATGCTGCTGGCCACTCAGGCTCACGCCGTTTCCCTTCGTGAGGCTGTGCGCAATACTGTCCAGAACAATCCGGAAATTCAAAGCGTGATGGCCGCACGAAGAGCGTCTGACTACCAGTTGCGCCAGGCCCAGGGAGCTTTGCTTCCCCGCGTTGATCTGTCGGCTGATTTTGGTGCCCAGCGCATTGACAGACCGTCGAGCATGATCGGGTCCCAGAACCGCAACTGGCGTAATCGCAAACAGGCCAATGTGGCCATTCGCCAGATCCTTTTTGACGGTTGGTACCGTGCCAATGACATTTATAAAAATGCCGCCCGCGTCGA
>JAJRTY010000043.1 GCA_024278055.1 Alphaproteobacteria bacterium
CGATATTCATATTGCTGAACCGGAAGCATTGATCGGCTTTGCTGGACCGCGGGTGATTGAACAGACCATTCGCGAGAAAATGCCGGAAGGTTTTCAGCGCTCTGAATATCTCCAGGAGCACTGCATGGTCGATATGATTGTCTCAAGGCTCGATATGCGTAAGGTTATTGCCAAAATAGTCGGAATTCTCACCAAACAACCGGCCAATGACAATATCACCGAAACGCCTGACGATGAAAATGACGCAAAATCTGCTTCGGCAGAACCTGACACAGATGGCGCACCAGACAATACCGCTCCATCAGATGCAGAACCTGATGCCGACGTCGAGGCCTCTTCTGATGCGGAAAAATCTGCCGGCTAAGTGTGCCCGGCCACAACTGATCCATTCCCTCTAAGATACCCGGATAGTCGATGGCAGACAGCAAAGCGCTTGCGGTAATTGACGAACTGCTGAAAATCCACCCGAAAGGCTTTGATCTTTCGCTCGGCCGGATATCGGGACTGCTGGAAAAGCTCGGCAATCCGCAAGACCAGCTGCCACCTGTCATTCACGTTGCCGGCACCAATGGCAAGGGGTCAACAATTGCGATTTGCCGGGCAATACTCGAAGCTGACGGGAAACTGGTTCACATTCATACCTCGCCCCATCTGGTGAATTACCACGAGCGCTACCGGATTGGGGCTGAAGGCGGCAGCCGGATAGTTGACGATGATGTCCTGGCTGACGCGTTGAACCGGATCGCCAAGGCCAATGACGGCACACCGATCACCGTTTTTGAAATTCTGACGGCAGCAACATTTTTGCTGTTCTGCGAGCATCCAGCAGACGTTGCCCTGATTGAAGTTGGCATGGGTGGCCGGTTTGATGCAACCAACGTGATGAAAAAGCCGCAGGTCAGCGTGATCACACCGGTAACGCTTGATCACGAAAAATTTCTTGGCCGTAAGGTCGAAGATATTGCTGCTGAAAAGGCCGGTATTATAAAGCCCGCGGTGCAAGTTGTTGTCGCACAACAAAGTGATGAAACACGCGCGGTTCTTGAGGACAAGGCGCGTGAAGCAGGTGCACCCATTGCCATTGGCGGGCAGGATTTTGGCCATTATGTGGAAAATGGCCGATTTATATATCAGGATGAAAACGGGCTGCTTGATCTGCCGCTGCCAACGCTTGTTGGTGACCATCAACTGATCAATGCGGCAACCGCAATTGCCGCCCTTCGTTATGGCGGATTTGACGTTTCATCTGATGCCACCGAAAATGGCATGAAAAATGTCTCATGGCCGGGACGGTTGCAGCAACTAAAATCCGGCGCATTGCTGAAGCTGTTACCAAATGATGCAGAATTGTGGATCGACGGTGGGCACAATCCCGGCGCCGGAACGGTAATTTCGAAGTTCATCCAGCAATTGCAAAGTCGCGTTGAGCGGCCGTTGATTTTGATTTTCGGCCAACTCACAACCAAGGACCCGGTGGGCTATCTAAAGGCCTTTTCAGGGCTTGCAAGCCATATATACACGGTGCCGATCACTTCAAGTGAAGCAGGTTATTTGCCGCAAGAGTTGACGGAAATTGCCATGTCTCTCGGGATTGAGGCTTCATCGTGTGGCTCGCTCAAGGCGGCATTGAAAAAGATTAATGATAATTGGACTTCGGAAAGCGGCCCCACCGGTAAAGCCGCACCGCGGGTATTGGTGTGCGGAACACTCTATCTGGTCGGCGATGCGCTGGCGCAAAACGAAACACCGCCGCAATAATATTTCAATATTGCGGCGGCGCATTCAAAAATCAGCTTAAACTTCCGAACTGATCCAGTCAGAAAGTTTGCTCTTGGGAGCCGCGCCAACCTGAATGGCAACCGGCTCACCGTCCTTGAACATTAAGAGCGTCGGGATCGAGCGCACGCCGTAACGGGCGGCCAGTTCCGGATTTTCATCCATGTTCAGCTTGGCGATTTTCACCTTGCCGGACATTTCATTGGAAATTTCTTCAAGGCTCGGAGCAATCATCTTGCACGGTCCGCACCATTCGGCCCAAAAATCGACCACGACGGGAATGTCGGAATTTAAAACTTCTGCTTCAAAATTACTGTTATCTGTTTTTTGTGTTGCCATAATTATCTCCAATTGAAGGCATGATTCGTCAACGAGCCTCGTTGTAGCGAACCTAGGTATTGATGGCTAATGCGTCAAGCAATGCGATTGTCACGGTTGCTCGATTTTTGCCAGTTGGGCGGAGAGCATGGATTGTGGAACCTGCATCAACTCGGGGGTCTCGGTCCACAGCAAGGCGCACTTGACCGCGTGTTTTGGGTAAATCCGCTGAACCAGCAATTGGTATAATGCCAGCTGGCTGACATAGGCATCGGGGATATTGGACGCTGAGACCGGCGGTGTGCGATTGGTTTTGTAGTCGATGATAAAAGCCAGATTTTCGTCACCATTAACATAAAGTCGGTCGATTTGCCCGGATATCAGCCTTGGCTTGCCGCCGAGTTCCACCGTGCCGGATACGGCAACCTCTGCCCGGCTTTTTTGCGGGCCAAACAGCATGCTGAATTCAGGGTTGTCGAGTATTGAAAAAACCTGCTTCAAAACACGCATTTCATCGGATTTTTGCCAGTGTGGATAGCCGACTGACAGGTATCGCCTGGCCGCATCTTCCCGTTGTTCACCCATGTCCGGCAGGGTTTGCAACAGCCGGTGGATTGCAGTCCCCCTTTGCAGCGCAAATGATACCGTTTCGCCTTCACCGCGCAGCAATGGCGAAACCGGATTAATTTTAGCCGCCCGGGCGTCAATCAATGCCTGCGCCCCCGAAGGTGTCAGCGGTTTTGGCAATTCAGGTTCGCGGGCGACGGACTGGTCGACCCATGCAGGCAGATCAAATATATCCTTTACCTTGTCATCATTATCACCATCCGGTTCCGACAATGTCCGGGCCGCAGTTTTTTGCCAGCGGTGAAACAATATTTGGCCATTGTCGTCGACCTGCTCACTAGATTTCTCTATCAAAGCCCGTGAAATGACCTCGTGCCAGCATTGTTCATGGGGGCCGTGTTCACCGCTGGTGCCGCATATTATCAGCCTGTCCTCCGCCCGTGTCATTGCCACATAAAGCAGGCGCTTATATTCAGCTTCCGCCAGTTCTTTTATTTCCGCCAGCGCATCCAGACTAATGGGCGCAGCGGTATTTTTGCTGGCAATCCACAAGAATCCGGAAACATTTCCCTCAATCGTCGGTAGCTGGTTCAATTCAACAAGGCTTGGATCGTGGCGGCCATGATAGGGTGGAGCGCCCTTGTCGACAAGAAACACAATTGGCGCCTCCAGCCCCTTTGCCCCGTGAACGGTCATAATCTTGACCTCATCAACGTTCTGGTCGAATTCCCGCTTGATCTCCGGTGCCGAGGATTGCAACCAGTCAACAAAACTCTCCAGCCCGGGTAATCCTGATTGTTCGTGATTGAGAGTTTCGGCAAGAAACGCATCAAGCACATCTTCAGCTTCCTGACCCAGCCGCGCGAGGATTTTCTGACGTCCGCCATCGGCGCCAAGCAACAGGGCAAAAAATTCGTAGACCGGCATTTGATCAGCCCGCTTGCTCAGAAAACGTATTTGATGCAGCGCATTATCGGCAGTCCTGTTTTCACCGGCCATTTGGCGAAGTCGGTCAAACAGGCTGGTTTGACCGCGATTCCACGCAAGACGCTGGAGCAATTCCTCATCAAATCCGAACAA
>JAJRTY010000044.1 GCA_024278055.1 Alphaproteobacteria bacterium
CGATTGCCAAACCGGCCGCGTCATCGCTTGTGGAAAGTGCGGGCGAAAAAAGTCATCGTCGCCACCGGAGCCTTTGAGCGCCCGCTGACATTTGCCAATAATGACCGCCCCGGCGTGATGCTGGCGTCGGCTGCGCGCGCTTATGCGAGTCGCTATGGTGTTACGCCAGGTGAGCGCGCCGTCATTTTTACCAACAATGATGATGCTTATTTAACCGCCCTCACCTTGCAGGATGCCGGTGTATCGGTGCCGAAGATTATCGACATTCGCGAAGAGGCAAAATCCGCACTGATTTCTCGTGCTGAAGATGCCGGAATTGAAATTGTGCGCAGCAGCGTTATTTCCAATGTTGAGACAAGTTTTGGCGGCACGTCTGTTGAGGGCGTGCAGATTGCCACACACACGGCAACCGGCAGACTGGCGCAACCTTTCACCCGCATTGAATGTGATCTTGTATGCATGTCGGGAGGCTGGAACCCGGCGGTTCATCTTTTTGCCCATGTGAACGGCTCGGTAAGGTTCGACGATACCTTGCAGACTTTCCGCCCTGACCAGACGTCTGAGGCTATTGTGGCCGTGGGTGCTGCCAATGGGAATTTTGATTTAAGCACAACGATAGAAGAAAGTTTTGATGCGGGCTTTACCGCCGGAAAAACAGCAACAGGCAAAGCGCGTCCGAAAAAAGCTGCCGCGCCCAAAGCCCGGCAGGACGAGCGCAGCCCGCTTGAGGCCCTGTGGTTTGCACCGGCAAAAGGCAGCCTTAATGAAGGCAACAAGCATTTTATTGATTTTCAAAATGATGTCACCGCCGCAGACATTGAACTGGCGGCGCGTGAAGGCTATCGCTCAGTTGAACATCTCAAGCGCTACACCACCCTTGGCATGGCCACAGACCAGGGGAAAACCAGCAATATCAGTGCCTTGGGAATATTGGCGGATACGCTGAATACGACAATTCCGGCTGCCGGAACCACGCGCTTTCGCCCACCGTTCACGCCGTTTTCGCTGGGGTCAATTGCCGGAACCCAGGCCAAACACCTGTTTGCCCCGGTGCGCCGCACACCAATTGCCACCTGGCATCATGATAATAATTGTGACATGGAGCCGGTGGGGCTGTGGCGCAGGCCTTATTGCTACCGGCACGACAATGAAGACAGGCAGGCAGCAATCACCCGCGAGATACTGGCGACACGTGAAAAAGCCGGGATCATTGACTTATCGAGCCTGGGTAAAATCGAAGTCAAGGGACCGGATGCGGGCGTATTTCTGGATCGGATTTATTCCAACGTATTCAGCACGCTAAAACCCGGTCGTTGCCGTTATGGCTTGATGATGAATGAGGATGGTTTTCTGTTTGACGATGGCGTTACTGTCAGATTGTCCCAGGATCATTTTTTGATGCACACCACCAGTGGCAATGCTGACAGAATTGTCGGCTGGCTGGAGGAATGGCATCAAACCGAATGGCCGGATTTGAAGCTTTTCATTACGCCGGTTACAGAAAATTACGCGCAATTTGCCGTTGCCGGTCCGCATTCACGCGAGATCCTGCAAAAACTTGAAGGCACGATTGATTTTTCCCGCGAGGCATTCACCCCACTGGATTATAAATCAGGCCAATTGTGCGGTGTGCCGGTGCGCATTTACCGCATCAGTTTTTCCGGCGAACTTTCGTATGAAATCGCTGTTCCGGCCAACTATGGTCTGGCCATGTGGCAGGCGCTCATGGTGGCGGGCAAGGAATTTGGCCTAACCGCCTATGGCACCGAGCCTTTACATGTGATGCGGGCGGAAAAAGGATTTATTGCCATTGGTGATGAAACCGATGGCACAGTAACGCCGCTGGATCTTGATCTGGGCTGGGCGGTGTCGAAGAAAAAAGTCGACTATATCGGCAAACGCTCGCTGCAACGCTCATATCTCAAGAGCGACGAGCGCAAGGAGATGGTGGGATTGCTCACCGATGATCCCAAAGAAGTGCTGCCCGATGGGTGTTATGCCGTCGAACAGGTTTTGGACCGGCCGCCAATGAAAATGATCGGCCATGTGTCGTCGAGCTATTACAGCCCTACCCTCAACCGCTCAATCGCCTTTGGTCTGATCAAAAACGGTCGTGCGCGCATGGGCGATACATTGCAGTTTCCACTGGAAGACAAGGTGGTGAGCGCCAAGGTGGTGTCACCGGTGTTCTATGACAGCGAAGGAGAGCGCCAAAATGCCTGATTTGACCCGCAACCTGGCCCTGAGCCACCGCCATCAGGAGATGGAAAACCAGACGCTTGCAATTGATATGCATGAGCGCAGTGACGTCGGCATGATCGATCTGCGCGGCAGGGCGAATGACAAGGCGTTCATGAAAAATGCCGCTGCGGTTTTGGGAATGGAGTTGCCGACAGAGCCACGCACCTGTGCCGGTAAAGGGGAAATTGTGGTTCTTTGGCTGTCGATTGATCAATGGCTTATAGTTTTGCCGCTGGAAGCGCGTGACAAGCTGTTGTCCGCACTGACCAAAAAACTGGCTAAAAACCACTCTCTTGTCTGTGATATGAGCGATGCGCGCAGCATAATCCGGCTGAGCGGTGATCGGGTTCGAGAGGTTCTGATCAAGGGCTGCAGCTTTGATGCGACCTTGCCGGAGTTTAAACCGGGAACCGTGCGGCGGTTGCTGTTTGCCGAAGTTGCAGCGTTGAGCCATTTTGTTGAAGGCAAGCCCGACGTGATTGATCTGTATGTGTTCCGGTCATACGCAAATTATGTATGGGAATGGTTGCTGCAAACCGCTCATGAAGATGCAGGCGTGGGACTTTTTCAGGCACAGGATGTGCCGGTGGTTTGAGCTTATTTGACCGACAGGCAAGTGCATGGTGCCTGTTCAAACACCATTTGCGAGACACTGCCAAAAGAAAAACTGCCCGATGCGCTCACACCCCTGGCGCCCATGACGATGGTATTGGCATTTGTGCGCTGGCGGGCAAGGAGGATGTTTTCCACCGGATCCCCCTCTTCCATCTCCAGCACTATCAGATCAAGGCCAAGCCGCTTAACTTTACTCGCGGCCTGCGCCAGGATTTTCTCACCAATTTCACGAAGTAAAGCCCGGGAGACACTGGTATTTTCTTCACTGAGAGTATGTTGAAGTTTCTTGCGTATGGTCGGGCCAAACGTATCGGCAACAGCCAGATCAAGCAGGTTTTTTACGCTTTTTTCCTTTGAAATCACGTGAAGCAGAACAATGCTGCCTCCGTATTTCTGCGCAAGATCGCTGGCAATGTGTAATGCCTTCAGGGCATGCAGCGAGCCATCAACAGGTACAAGAATTTTTTGCATGGGTCGGCCCTCATAATGAGACTATAATATCACAGAGATATTAACCAATAACCACCACCGGGCCTTGGCCGTGAGAGGTGACTATAATGCGAAAAATCTGGCGGGTTTTCAGCCGCGCTCTCGGCAATTTCACCGGGTACGATGGTTTTGCGCTGGCCGGCAACATCGCTTTTTCGGTTATCCTGTCGGCGTTTCCGTTTTTGATCTTTTTGACCACATTGGCGGGGTTTTTCGGCAATGAGGCGCTGGCCCGCGATGCTATTGATTTTCTGCTTTCGATTGCACCGGATAGTCTTGTCGAACCGGTTGCACCGGAAATACGGTCAATTTTGACCGTACCGCGCTCAGACCTTCTTTCTGTATCAATCCTTGTGACCTTGTGGACGGCTTCAGGCGGCGTGCGCAGTGTTCGTGTGGGGTTGAACCGGGCCTATTCCTTGCAGGATGATCGCAGTTTTTTTGTGCTTTTGCTTACTGATATTGTTTTTGTTGTTGTTGGCGCGACTGTTTTGATGATGCTTTCGCTGCTGATTATACTGGGGCCGCTAATCTGGGATATGGCAACGCTCTGGGTTCCGGTTATTCACGGGTTTACTGTATGGTTTGACTGGCTTCGTTTTCCGGTGGTGCTGGTTTTGCTCGGCGCATCTTTAGTGGCCGCCCATCAAATTCTACCCGCCCGTCGGCATCAACTACATGAAATCCTGCCCGGAATTGTTCTCACCTTGCTGCTGTGGCTGGTTGTCGCTGTTGCTTACGCTGAGTTCCTGTCCAGGTTTGCAACCTACGCCAGTACCTATGCCTGATTGGCGGGGGTGATTATAGCCTTGATGTTTATTTACCTGTCCGGGGCGGTGCTTATTTTTGGTGGCGAAATTAATCAGGCCTGCATGTCATTCAAAGCACGAAACCAATTGCGTCGGCTTTAATTCGGGTGCATTCTCACCGAAATAATGGAATGTCCCTGTGCTGGAAGTTTCCAGCAGAAAGATCTGAATTGATGTTTGGTGATTTACCGCGCGAATATCCTCAGGTATTTGCTTTCATACTTACCCCTGAATATTCAATGATCCCGCTGGTGCTGGCCATGGAGATGTTCAGAATTTCCAACCGGCTGGCCGACAAGGAGCTTTATAAGGCTAAACTGTACACAGTAGACGGTGAGCCGGTTGCTACATCCAACGGTATTTCCATTCCCCCTGACGGCAACCTTAAAAGCATCGATGATAAGGCGGTTGTCGTTGTCTGTGGCGGTATGAACATTCAACACAACACCGAAAAAGGGCTGGTTTCCTGGCTGCGGATGATTTCCCGGCGGGGCCGGACGATTGGATCATTTTGCACCGGCAGCCATGTTCTGGCTGTGGCCGGGTTGCTGGAAGGCTATCGCTGCACCATTCACTGGGAAAATATACCGTCTTTTGTCGAGACATTCCCGGAAATCGACCTGTCGGGCAAATTGTTTGAAGTTGACCGCAACCGCTTTACCTGCGCCGGTGGCACGGCGACATTTGACCTCATGCTGACGCTTGTTTCCAAGCAGCATGGTGAAAATCTGGCTGAAGATGTGGCTGAGCAGATGTTGCATATGCCGATCCGGCATCGCGATGATGATCAACGTCTGTCTGTTCCCGCCCGCATTGGTGCGCGCCATCCCAAATTGGTGAAAATCATTGAAACCATGGAAGAAAATCTGGAAGACCCGTGGACACCAAGTGAGCTGGCTGCCCAGGTCGGGCTTTCAACACGGCAGTTGGAGCGATTGTTTAAACGCTATGTGGACAGAACGCCCAAGCGCTTTTATCTCGATTTGCGCCTGCGCCGGGCACGGTTATTGTTGCTGCAGACAAATCAGTCGGTGATTAATATTGCCCTGGCCTGCGGGTTTTCCTCACCGTCACATTTTTCCAAATGCTACCGGTCTTTTTTCGGCCGCACACCTTATCGTGAGCGTGGAACGCCTGAGGCTGCACCACAAAGCCTGGTGAGTTAAATCAGTATGTTTCCGGTCTGCCTTTTGACGGGTTGGGCGCGAAACGCCGATTCACCCCGACGTTCCAGCAATGCGGCCCGTTCTTCACCCTGAAGGATCAAGGTGAGTTCGACCACCGGTTTGAAATATTCAAGAATTTTATTCTTTTCACCAGCGTCCGCTTTGGCAAGTTCGCTGACATTTATTTCCGAAACAGACTCAAGGAAATTTATAGCTTCATTTCTGGCTTTGGCATAGGCATCGTTGATTGAAAGCTGACTTAAAAATCTGCCTGACAGGTCCAGCAATCTGGCTATATATATGGCCTGGTTGACATCATAGGAATTCGGGCCGCTTTCACCACTGCTCTTTGGCGACAAAAACCGCTGCGATTTATTCTTATAGCGCAGGATTTTTATTAAACGGGGAAGCTGTTCAATCTGCAGTTTTATGGCGGCGGAAAGAATGTTGCGGATCTGAATAATCCGGTTGCCCCAAAGCGATCTGGTCGAGATTTCGACCACCGAGGTAAAAATCGCCATACTGTGATAGAATTCCGTGATTTTCTCGGCAGCCAGCGGAAAATCCTGATACTGCGAAATTAGTTTGAGTGCTTCGCGGATACTATCTTCGAGATCGCACAAGACCAGTGTGGCACTTTGTGAGGCGGGGTCACGCAGGATAACCGTATCAAGCTCAGCACCAACATGATGTTGTATAATTTTTATGACTTCATACGGTTTTTCAAGCCGCCGGGCCATCAGCATCATGCCTAATTCGACGTGATTATCTGCGGTTTTCAGAAATTTCCGGTACAAGGTGTGGCAATGGCGGACATCTTCATCATGGCAGAGCGTCAAACCTGCGCGCATTTTACTATGCAACTGAATAAGAGCGGGAGCAATCTGCAACGCCCTGGCCATTTCCATTGCATCTTCGAAAACACCGGGTTTTCCTAATTTGGAATTATAACTTAAATGTTCACGTGAACCTTCTTCAACAACACTCAATTGCGACCAGATCCTGTCACCAGCCTGGCGGTGGAATGCAGCCATCAATGCCCGGGCATCACTGGGCCTGTCATTACGCATCGCTTCGAGAACCCTGAACTCGAGATCCGGTAACTGGTCGGACAATAACTCAGTCCATAGCCAGTTCCAGATTATGCTGGCGGACTCTTTTAAAATCGACCCGCGCTGTCTCGCGTCGTTTTTTGTGTCGACGAGGAAGACTTGGAACGGTTCGCTGAACAAAAGCCAGGGCTGACGCAAAAGCTCAGCATCAAACCCCTGGTTTTCAAGGTTTTCTCTCAGTTTCCCGGCAACAAATTGATGCGGATAAGAGTTTCCGCCACGCTCCTCATCACGTCGAACTTCCCGCAGCAATGCAAGGGCAGCTTTTGGCGGCAAAAAGGCCAGTTGCGCGTTGAGTTTTTCACGGGTTTGCCTGTCAAGTTCCATCCAACAGCCATACGCGAAAGCGTTTAAGAATTGGTTGAATTCCAACAATTTAAATCAATTCTTATAGAAGCACCGTTCCTGACGGGTAAACCGGTTAGGATATTTATGCCCGGGGCAGCCAGATTTCGACCTGCAAGCCACCAAATTCTGATTTTCCAAGCTTTATCTCGCCACCGTAGATATCCACCAGTTCGGTTACAATTGACAGGCCAAGACCTGAACCGGGTTTGGTTTCATCCAGCCGCCGTCCTCTTTGCAATGCTTCCAGGCGCATGTCACCGGCAAGTCCCGGCCCATCATCATCGACCACCAGATGCAGCATTTTAATGCCTGGTTCAGACACTACTGTTTTCGTGACGGAGACTTTAACTTTGCTGCCGGTCCATTTAAACGCATTGTCGAGCACATTGCCGACAAGCTCCTCAAAATCATGTTTTTCACCTTTGAACCTGATGTCGGCAGGAGGATCAAACTCAACTTCTATGGTGCGATCAATATGTATTCGGGATAATGTTCTAAGAATCCCGGAAATCGCAGGTGCCACATCGCTGGCCACGCCCAGAACCTGACTTGATGCAGCCATACGGGCGCGATCAAGATAAAGCCGCACCTGTTCGTCCATTATTTTGGCCTGGGCACTCACCAGCCGGGGAAACTTTCCGGTTTTGCCTTCCGCTTCGTTGGCGATGACGCTGAGGGGGGTTTTGAGGGCGTGGGCAAGATTTCCCACATGATGGCGGGCGCGTTCAACGATGGCCTAGTTCGATGAGATCAATGCATTCAGTTCAGTGGCAAGAGGCTGTAGTTCCTTAGGGTATGAGCCACTCAAACTTCGCGAATTCCCGGATCTGATTTCAGCCAGGGCTTTTTCAATTTTGTATAATGGCCTGAGGCCGAGGCGCACCTGGAGGAAAGTAGCCAGAACCAGCCCGACCCCCAGCATCGACAGTGCCAGAATCAAAATGCCGTTAAACTCTTCAACATTTGAGGACATTTCCATCGCATTGCCTGCGACAACAAAGGAGTAAACGGTTCCGCCTTGTGCAAGCTGGATGTAGCGTTCGATACTGCGCAAAGGCTCCTGATCGGGGCCGGTGATATAGGATCGTCGCAAACCGTCTTCGCCAACGGATTGAAGGTTCAGCTCTGACATATTGAAATTACTGGCAAACAGTGATCGGGATGACGCGATTAATTCTGCCGGTTTCTGCTTCAGGGAAATACGCCAGTACCAGCCGGACAATGGGATATTGAACCGCGGCTCTCCAACAATTTCTCCCACGACCAAAGTGTCATTTTCACCATTTTCCGTAGATGCAATCAGGCTGGTTAAATAGACTTCTAGGCGGGCATCAAAGCTGCGTTCAATATAGCCTTTAAACAGGGATGCCAGGATGATGCCGGTCAGGGCCAGAGCCGCCAGGCTGAAGGCTGCTGCCACCGCAGTCAGTCGAAAAGAAAGAGAATTAGGAATTATCTTGTGCATCGCCAAGGCGGTATCCTAATCCACGAACGGTTTTAATTAAATTTCCGCCGAGTTTTTTTCGTACCCGCCCGACAAACACTTCGATGGTGTTGGAATCGCGATCAAAATCCTGATCATAGAGGTGTTCAACAAGTTCAGTGCGCGAAATCACCCTGCCCTGATGATGCATCATATATGCCAGAAGCCGGTATTCAAGCGAAGTGAGTTTTATGGAACTGCCAGCATGGATAACGCGTGCTGCTTTGGTATCAAGAACCAGATCACCGCAGGTTATTTCTGAAGACGCATGGCCGGAAGAACGCCGCAGCAAGGCGCGAACACGGGCCAGGATTTCTTCCATATGAAAGGGTTTGGAGACGTAATCGTCAGCACCGGCATCAAAACCGGACACCTTGTCACTCCAACGATCACGCGCAGTCAGGATCAACACCGGCATATTACGATTGTTGCGACGCCATTTTTCCAGGACTGTTACGCCATCCATTACTGGCAGACCCAGATCAAGAATGACGGCGTCATAAGGTTCGGTATCACCGAGGAAGTGCCCGTCTTCTCCATCATGAGCACTGTCTGTGACGTAGCCTGCTTCGGCCATGGCGCTGACAAGCTGGCGATTGAGATCGGGGTCATCCTCAACAATTAAAATCCGCATTCCTAGCGTACCCCCAAAATTGCGCCGGTGTAGGCATCGGCTGTTACATTGCGCATGACACCGTTTGGCCCAAGAATTTTAAGCCTGTAGGTCAGGTTTCCCCGCCGGTCTTTCACCAGTCTGGCATCAAGCAACTGGCCGGGGAAACGTCGTCGCACGCTTCTGGCCACTGTTCCAAGAGACGCTGCTCTGCCCGAAGAAATGGCGGAGTTTGATTGCCGGTTATTGAGGCCACGAATTATGTTTCGGCGACGTTTTTTAATCCGTCTTTTTTGTGCCAGCTGAAGGAATGATTCAGGTGATTTTTCGTTCAATGTGACGGATTGCGGGGAAGATAAATCTTGAGAAACCCGCGCAAAGGCCGTCGATGTCATAGCAAAGGCTGCGACTGCGACAAGAAGGGTGGCCACGATTAAATTGCGGGCCGGCATATGCGAGTTTTCTTCGATCATTGACGTAATATATCTGATCCTAGATGAACAGGGTATGAACCGTGTTCCGGTTGTCTGTCAGTGGCCCGCACCTGATTATTACCAGTTTTTCATCATGGAAATCAAACCGGGGCAATATCACTCAGGCACGTCTTCTTGAGTGTAGAAAAACCAGTTGCCTATCAGCGCCACCGGCTGACAATTTTCCGCCCATTCCGGCCAGTCATCATGGCGGTGAAAACGGATTGCCCCGACGGTCGGATCGGCCTCTTCACCACTCCACACCTGTGATGCAATAGCCAGCGAACGATAGTAATTTTTATCAATCCCCGACTTCAAAAACGCAAGCAAATTCCATGATCTCACAGTCACCAGTCTGCCGGCGTGAGAAATAGAATCATGGTAAAATATACCGGCAATCCCGGATCTTGAAGACGTGATGGTTTTTTGGCGTTTTTTTTGACGATTTCGTATAGCCCAGGCAAGCGCAACAAGAGAATTTCGTGGTTCATTTTTAGATAATCGGCTGAGAACAGCAGCAAGAGAAAGAATTTTTGCTAAATCAGTTATATGCATATAATTTTCCAATTTATAGGATATTATTCCTATAACATTGCAAATTAGTGAGACTCTGTCAATTTTTAGATGGGGGTTTGACGAAGATTAATCACTTAAGTGCTACCACGCTTAATACGGTAATTTTTTGATAATACATGAGAATTTTCGTACTGATGATCATTAAATCAAATATATAGTTGCTTCATCCGTTTGCAATTCTGTGTAAGAGTTGTTTTTTATAAAACACTATGATTCTTTCCTACATATTAAGCATCGCCATACTTTTTAACTCAATTTTTTCTATATTATCGTATTTTTTCCTACTATTAGTGTTTTTTACTTTAACTACTGATTTTTTTGATGGTTTTCGTTGGTTTTTAAAACTCGTAATTCGATTTTTTTATCATTCTGGTCTGTTTTTCAGTGTCTGACCCGAAAGTCGCTTTCAGAGACATTTTAGTCCTGAAGCCAGCCCGCTCCCCCGGCCCAACCACCCGTAAAGGTACCCTGAGGGGTGGTTGGGCCGGGGGA
>JAJRTY010000045.1 GCA_024278055.1 Alphaproteobacteria bacterium
GATGAATTCTTCATCTTCGCCGGTGCAGGTATACTCAAGGGCCGGGAAATAGTCGCACCATTGCTCATAGGTGCGCGGACCGGCTATTGTGGAGGTGACGGATTTGTTGCCGAGGACCCAGGCAAAGGCGAACTGAGCGAGATTAATGTCCCTGTCCTTGATGTGCTCTTTTATCTTTTGGGCGATGTCGAGGGATTCCTCGCGCCATTCAGATTGCATGATGCGTTTGTCGTTGCGTCCGGCGCGGGAATTTTTATTCGGCTTTTCTCCGGGGTGATATTTGCCAGTCAGGACGCCGCGGGCAATCGGGCTGTAGGGCACGACACCAATATCATAGTGGTGACAGGCTGGCAGCACCTCTACCTCTGGCCCGCGATTGAGCAGATTATAATAGGGCTGACAGCAGGCGGGCTGGGGAATGTTGTGCTGGCGGCACAGTTGGGTGAGGGCGCTAATCTGCCAGCCGCGCAGGTTGGAGACAGCAAAATGGCGAATTTTACCATTGCGGATCAAGTCTCCCATGGCCATGACGATTTCCTCAAAAGAAGCGCGGAATGCCGGTTTGTGCAGATAATAGATATCGATATAATCTGTGTTGAGGCGCTTCAAAGACTGGTCAATGCCATCCATGATGCGTTTGCGTGACAGGCCCTGACTGTTGGGATCGTCACCGACAGGGTTGCCGAGTTTGGTGGCCAATATCCATTTGTCGCGATTTTTTCGAATACCTTTGCCGGTGATGATTTCCGAGCGGCCCTGTTCATACATGTCCGCTGTGTCGATGAAATTTACGCCGTGATCGCTCCCGTGATCAATAATCCGCAAAGCTTCTTTTTCTGACGTCTGTCCGCCAAACATCATGGTTCCCAGGCAAATGGGTGAAACGGCCGTGCCGCTGGCGCCGAGTATGTTATATTTCATTTGAGTGTTCCGATAAGGTTTTTGATTTTCGTTCAGGAAACCCATTTCCTTTGCTATAAGCAAGGGTAAATTTTACCAAAAGGATACCCAATGGTCGAAATTCCTGAAAGCGCATATTCGCTTGACGCCGCAGAAATTGATCCGCGGATCGTTGAGCGCGCCTTTGAAAGCGGCAACTACCCTTACAGCAAAAAGATCAAGGCTAAAAAATATGAACGCCAATTGGGGCTGTTGCAGATAGAACTGCTGAAGCTGCAAACCTGGGCGCGCGAGACCGGGACACGTATGATCCTGATCTTTGAAGGCCGTGATGCTGCCGGCAAGGGCGGTACGATAAAACGCTTTATGGAACATTTAAACCCGCGCCACGCTCACGTGGTGGCCTTATCAAAACCGACGGATACAGAGCGTGGGCAGTGGTATTTTCAGCGTTATATCAATCATTTCCCAACCAGTGGCGACATGGTGCTGTTTGATCGCTCGTGGTACAACCGGCCCGGGGTTGAGCGCGTCATGGGGTTTTGCGACGAAAACGATGTGACAGCTTTTTTTGCCCAGACACCCAGGTTTGAAGAATTGCTGGTGGAGTCGGGCACACACATGTTCAAATTCTGGCTGACCGTTGGCCGTGAAGAACAATTGCGCCGCTTTCATGCGCGCAAGAATGATCCGCTGAAACGCTGGAAACTCAGCCCGATTGATTATGCCTCTTTAAGCAAATGGCATGAGTATACAGCGGCACGTCAGGAAATGTTTGAACGAACCCATACCGAGGCGGCACCATGGACGATTGTCCGCTCCAACGACAAAAAACGCGCCCGTCTTAATGCTATCCGCGTGGTGCTGACGCAATTTGAGTATGCCGATAAAGACCATGATGTGGTTGGTTCGGTGGACGAAAAAATCGTTCACAGTGGTCTCGATGAATTTTAAGGCTGCGGGTGGCGAAGGCGCAGGGTGATTATTGCGGCAATCATGATTGTCAACGTCAGGAGATAGAACACCACTTTCAATCCCCAGGCATCGGCGATTATGCCACCGAGCAGGGGAACAGTGACGGTAAAGGCGGATTGTGCGCTAAATAAAACGCTGATGGCGGTGCCGGACATATCATCATCAACCAGATCCATCACCCAGCTGTGGATGACCGGGCGCAGGGAAAAAAGCGCAAACCCCAGCAAAGACACCAGTAAGATGAACGGTATGATACTGTTGACAAAAGTTAAGCCGAGCACGAGCACCGAAGTTGCAGATAAGCCCGCCAGAATAACCGGCTGCCTGCCTATTCTGTCTGACCATGCCCCGGCCAGAGGTCCGGCGAAAATGCCCCCGGCCTGAAAGGCCATTAACGCGATCCCCAATGTCAGCGGGTTGGCTTTTAAAGTCGCCACAAGATAGAGCGGTAAAAATAACAACAGGCCATTCTGTGTCATGGCTCGAAACCCCGACATGATGCACAGGCCAATGAGGGATGAGTTGCGCAGCAATGTTGTCACAGACGACAGATAACCTGAATCAGGATGTGTGTCCGGTTGTCTTTTGCGAGGGGTTTTTATCTCTTTTAAAAACGTCAATAACAAAATGGCAATGACGAATATCGGCACGGCATTGAGCGCAGCGGTATGTTGCCACGGTAGCGATAACAGCAGGCTACCGGCGACAACCGGTGCCAGGATATCACCAAAGCTCGCTCCCAGTGTGTGGATTGACAGGGCGAGTCCGCGCGAATCTGGAAACTTTCGTGACAGGTAGCTAATAGCGGCAGGGTGCCACAGGTTATTGGTAATACCGATGATAATGACTGGTGCCAGCAGCCACACGACACTGGTGGCCAGGCCGATGGCAGCCAGGGCTCCTGCACCAATAGCAACAGCGGCGGCCTGTACCAGCACCCGGCGCCCGGTGATGTCGACAACGGCACCGCTGCCGATGTTGGCGATAAATGAAGCGCCATGAAACAGGCTGACCAGACCTCCGGTCTGAGTATAGCTGAGGTCGAGTTCTTTGGCCATGAAGGGCAACAGCACGTAAAATGTGGCAATGATCCAGTGAGTTGCCCCATGGCCGGCACCAACAAGAAACGCCGGGCCCTGTTTTTTCCAGTCCATGGAGATCAATTACCTGACCTAGAAGGCACCGTTAAAGGCTCCGCCATCAATTAGCAAATTCTGGCCGGTAATGTAGCCTGCTTGCGCACTGCATAAAAACGCGCAAGCCTCGCCGAACTCGTGTGGATCTCCCAGACGTCCGGCGGGAATTGTTTCGCCACGCTGAGCCTTGGCCTCGTCGATGCTGATGCCCGCTGATTTGGCGCGTTTTGCAATACTGCCGGCCAGACGGTCGGTGTCAAAGGCCCCGGGCAGGAGGAAATTGATGGTAACATTATCTTTGGCCACCGAGCGGGCCACACCGGCGAGGAATGCCGTTAAGCCTGCGCGTGCGCCACTGGAGAGATCAAGACCGGACAGCGGCATTTTTACCGACCCGGAAGTGATGTTGACAATGCGGCCGAAATTCTGTTCGCGCATATGATCAATGGTCGCCTGAATGAGTTCAATAGGCGTTATCATGTTCTGGGTGACACCGGTGAGCATGGCGTCGCGATCAAGTTCCTTGTAATCGCGCAACGGCGGACCGCCATTGTTGTTGACGAGAATATCCGGGTTGGGACAGGCTTCAAGCACCAGCTTTTGTCCGTCGCCTGTGCTGATGTCGGCAGCCACGGCGGTAACGCTGACGCCGGTTAATTCGGCAATCTCTTTTGCCGTTGCCTCCAAAGTCGATTGGGTGCGCGAATTGATAACAAGGTCGACACCGGCGCGTGCCAGTGACAGGGCGCAGGCCTTGCCCAACCCTTTGCTGGCGGCACAGACAATAGCTTTTCTGCCTTTAATTCCGAGGTCCATAATTTTAGTCTCCATCGTTCTTGTTGTATAATTGCTGACACTTTGGCTTATCGGTATAAAAATTCCAAGGGATGATGGAAATGTAAGAGGGATTAAAATGTTATGCGGGCAAATCTGCCATCACATTATTGAAAAGTTTGAGGCTGACCAGGGCAGTCTGATGATGGATGGTTGATCTGTCGACACCTTTTGCATCAATACAGATTTCAGGTTCAACGGTTTTACCAAATTGCGTGGCTTCATTGAGAAAGACGTAATGGCCGACATTTTTACCCAAAAGCCTGAGGTGACTGTGGGGGAGTAGCTTGTGCAGCCATTGTGCGCAGGAATGGTGAGGGGCTTCATTGTCGCCCTGGCCGACAATGATGTGGACAGGCACCTCAATTTCGCCGAGACTTTGGGGGGTCAGGGCTCTGATGGGCGGCGGCGGTGCAAGGGCAACGATTGCTTTGATCCGGGGGTCGCAATAGTTTTTATGCTGGCGATCCTGTGAGGTTCTGAACTCTGTACTGGTGGCGACAAGATTGGGGATATGTTCGCTTAAATCCGGGAACTCTTTAGGGCCATTGGGTCCTGTGCGCGGTGATTGCTCCAGCCAGTTTTTAAATAACCGCACATCTGTCCGGGCACCGACCATAGATAAAACTGTGTAGGCGCCCAATGAAAACCCGGCGGCAAAAACACGGGTTGTGTCGATTGCCTGGGCGAGCGGCCCCTCGTTTGCCAGCGCATCAAGCGTAAGTGACAGGTCACTGGCGCGTTCCCACCAACACAGAAATCCTTCCGGCAGATAAGGTTCCAAAATGGTGTTGCCATGGTGGGAAACAGAAAGGGATATGAAACCTGCTGCGGCCAGTCGGGACCCGAGCCAATCCATACCCAGTGCCGAGCCGCCCGTGCCATGGGAAAGCAATACCACTGGCCAGTTTCTTTGATGCATATTGATGGCGTCGTTTAAATAGCCGCCGCGCACCACAAATGGTGCGTCTTTTGCCGAGTGCTCAATACACAATCGTTTTCCGTGTGCGTTGTTATCAGCGGGATACCAGGCCACCCAGGGTATCGGACGTGGACCGTTCCCGGCCCAGTTGTTGCGCATTTCATCTTTCAAAACGCCAGTTGCCATACCGACTTTGTACATAATTTTTCAATCTTCAAGTTGGCTGAGTATCATAGTATCGCAAACCCGGATGACCTGGGCTTATAATAATGATAGAGAGAAAATTCCCGCCTTTTCAACACCACAGGAAACAATACCCCATGTCTGATCTCAGCGCACCTCCCACATTGGACGATATCAAAGCCGCTGCAAAGAGGATTGCGCCCTATGCACATCGCACCCCGCTGCTTGAATCAAAAATGCTTAATGAGCGGGTTGGCGGGCGGTTGTTGTTGAAGTGTGAAAATCTTCAGCGTAACGGCTCATTTAAGTTCAGGGGTGCGTATAATCGTATTTCGCAACTGAGTGCAGAGGAGCTTTCCCGAGGTATTGTTGCTTCTTCCAGTGGCAATCATGCTCAGGGCGTGGCAGCGGCTGCCGGGCTGTGCGGGGCCAGGGCGACAATTGTTATGCCGCATGATGCGCCTGCCATAAAAGTTGACAATACCAGAGCTTTGGGTGCGGATATTGTGTTCTATAATCGCGATACTGACAATCGCGATGAGGTTGCAGCGCGTGTGGTTGAGGAGCTTGGCGCGGTGTTTGTTCACCCTTATGAGCACCCCCATATTGTTGCAGGGCAGGGAACTTCGGCACTGGAAGTTGTGCAGGAACTGGAAAAAACCGGCGATGAGCTTGATGCCTATCTGGTGTGTTGCTCCGGTGGCGGGCTGACGGCTGGCAGTGCCATTGTAATGAGCGAGTTGATGCCGGGCGCGGATATCTATGGGGTCGAGCCCGCTGATTTTGATGATACGGCTCGTTCGTTGGCGGCGGGCAGGCGGCTGAGCAATCCCACAACCACCGGTTCGATTTGCGATGCGCTGCTGGTTCAAATTCCCGGTGAATTTACTTATTCGATTAATTCACGATTGTTGAAAGGGGCACTATCGGTGAGTGATGAGGAGGTGCGGGAAGCTGTGGCCTATGCCTTTATGACGCTGAAACTGGTGGTGGAGCCGGGCGGTGCGGCGACCCTGGCTGCATGCCTTGCGGGTAAAATTGATTGCAGGGACAAGATCATCGGCATGACGCTTTCCGGCGGCAATATTGATCCGGTTTTGTTTGCTGACATAATATCAGGAGACCAGCCATGAATGATGAAGAACGTGGTTTCAGAGACTCCCTGTGGCAGAAAACCGCTATTGGCAATTCTCCGTATCCTCCACTGATTTCGGATACCTCAGCAAAAGTTGTCATTGTCGGCGGTGGTTTTACCGGCCTGTCGGCAGCTTTGCATCTAAGTGAGGCGGGTAAATCCGCAGTGGTTGTCGAGGCCAACGAGATTGCCTGGGGGGCTTCGGGGCGCAACGGAGGACAGGTAAATCCAGGGTGGAAAATACTGCCGGACGAAATCACGGCTCATTATGGGGATGGCAGGGGGCAACGTGTTCTTGAGCTGATTGATGGTGCGTGTGATCTGGTTTTTGACTTGATTGATCGCCACAACATTGAATGCGCACCGCGCCGGGCACCGTTTTTTCGTGCAGCTTATGGTGAGGCCGGTAAAAAAGAGGTGGCGGAATGGGTGCGTCAATGGCGGGCTGTTGGTGCGCCGGTAACATTAAAAGATGAGAGGCAAACCCAGGCACTCATGGGCAGCACTTTCTTTCATGGTGGCTTCGAAGATGCCAGAGGTGGAAGTCTGCAACCGCTGTCTTATGCCCATGGCCTGGCCAGGGCGGCTGAAAAAGCGGGTGCGCGAGTGTTCGCGAATTCGCGGGCGCGACGGATTGAACGTAATGGCAGTGACTGGGTTGTCGTTTGTGAAAACGGGGCTAAGGTTCAGGCGCAACACCTTATTATAGCCACCAATGGTTATACGGACGATCTGTGGCCAGGATTAAGACAGCAGATTGTGCCGGTGGCGAGTTTACAGGCGGCAACAAAACCTTTGCCAAAGGATATTCTGGCGACACTTTTGCCCGGCGGACACCATTTGTCGGACACGCGTGCAGAGATGATCTATTGCCGTATTGATGAAACCGGGCGCTTTCAGATTGGCGGGCGCGGAAGTGCGTTTTCTCCCACTGTGCAGCAGGCCGATACAAGGTACTTGCAGGCAGAAGCAATCAGAATTTTTCCCCAACTTGAAAATGCCGGATGGGAATTTGAATGGGGCGGTCTGGTCGCAATGACCAAAAACCACCGGCCCAATCTGATCGAACTGGATGATAATGCCTACGCCGGAATGGGATATGACGGGCGTGGTATTGCCATGGCAACAATCATGGGCAAACAACTGGCCGAACTTGTTGGGGGTGAGGATGTTGCTCTGCCACGGGAGAGATTATCCCCCTTCGTCTTTCACAGATTTCGCAATCTGGGCATTTCCTGGCATATGATACTGGCCAGCCTGAAAGACAGGTTTAAGTGAAAAGTGCGATTTTGTCGGTCTGGTTGAGGTTGTCAATGTCTGGAATTTCAACCGGGATTTGAATGGCAATCTCGTCGGGCACCATCAATTCCGGTCCGTTGATGAGTTCTTCAACGCTTTCTGCCAGGTCTTGTGGCAGGATATCTTCAGCCGGTTCGATATCGTTCACAGATGGGGCTTCAGGCGGCATTTCACTGACAGGCTGGGCTACGGCATCAAACAATTCCTCTTCATTAGCCAGCATCAGGTCGATATCACCCTGATCGACACCTTCGCCATCAAGTGCGGGACCATTAAGAAGATGGCTGTCACAGGAAGGCGGTTTTTCCTGTGGTGCCGGTTTTAGATTCACGCTGTCAATGCCCCAGATATCCAACATCGCGGTGATGCGATTTTCAAGGAATTGCAAAACGCCAACTACTTTCGTGGTTCTTTGACCGGTAATATCCTGGAAAGAACAGGCCATATAAATGTCGGTGGCGAGGGCATCCAGCTTATCGAAATCAACGTCCCTGGCGCCTTCTTCGCGCATGGTCCAGGCTACTTCCTGAATGCTTTCAGCTGCGTTTAGAATTTCCGATGTGGCGGTTTCGGCCGCAACAACGATGGCGTCCAGTTCTGCGGTGGCGCAGTCGAGTTTACTGTCATCGCCGTTACCGGAGGTTATTCCGGCGATTTCCTGCTTTGTCAAAGCAATGGCATTGGCCATATCAACGATGTCAAAGCGCATTTTTTCTACGTCCGGCTCGATGCTGGCCGTGGTTTCCTTTTCCCCCACCACGGTTTCGAGTTTTTTAATGGCTGCAAGCAGAATGGTGGTGTCGGCAACACGGTTGCGTTCGGCAAATTCACTCAAAAACCAGCGGCCGGTTTCAGTTTCCATTACCGCTGCCTGAATGGCTTCATAGTCGTTAGTGGCGACAGAAGGGGGTTTTTTATCCTCGGACATGTCCAATACCGCACCTCAACGTGCAAAAAATATACAGGGTTTCATTTATTCGCATTAACCGTAGGTGGAAATAGTTATGGATTGGTTATAACCGGCAATAATGATGCTTTTACGACCGGATTTCAGGTTATCCCCACAAAGCCGGTGAGGGTAACTGCATGCGGCTGCCGAGGTATCTAATAGCGTTTTCGCGGTCTTTTTCCAATAACAGAGGTCCATCAAGATCAACGACCCCGGCACTTTGGGCGACCACCATTGCCGGGGCCATGGCTAAAGATGTGGCCAGCATGCAGCCGACCATGATCTCCAGGCCCATCTCGCTGGCTTTTGCCGCCACTTTCAGAGCCTCTGTGAGGCCACCGGTTTTATCAAGCTTGATGTTGATTGACTGATATTTTCCGGCAAGTTGCGCCAGTGTCTCGAGACCGTGGGCGGATTCATCGGCGCAAATGACCGGTGTATGTTCCAGTTTCAGCAGGTCGTCGTCACAATCGGCGGGTAGGGGTTGTTCAATCAACTCGATATTGGCAGCAATGCAGGCGGCAATATAGGGCTTGAGTTGCTCACCGCTCCACCCCTCATTGGCATCAACAATCAGACGTTTGTCGGGGACAGCAGCTCTGATGGCTTGCAGGCGTTCAAAATCACCTTCACCGCCAAGCTTCAGTTTGAGCAGGGACCTGTCGTGTGCCGCATGTGCTGCCTGGGCCATGGCGGCCGGGGTGTCGAGGCTGATGGTGTAGGCAGTGACAAGTTCTGCGGGGTTGGCGATACCGGCCAGTTCAAAGGCGCTTTTGCCGCTGGTTTTGGCTTCTAAATCCCAAAAAGCACAATCAAGTGCATTGCGGGCAGCACCCGGTGACATGGCAGATTGCAGTTGTTCACGGGTGAGGCCGCCGGCAATCGGATCGGCCATCGACATGATGTCTTTTATGACACCGTGGACGGTTTCGCCGTATCGCGGGTAGGGGACGCATTCACCGCGCGCGATGATACCATCAAGTTCAAGAGTTGCCATAACCACGGTTATCTGGGTGCGGCTGCCACGCGCGATGCGAAAAGTGCCGCGCGTCGGCCATATCTGGGCCTCGGCGGTTAATACAGGGCCCATGTTCAGGGATTTCCCTGATCATGAAATAGACGTTGCACTTCATCAACAATCGGTCCTGCACCATAGCGAACCGGATCGGTTACGGGCAAAGAGTGCCGGGTTGAAAGCTCGGACATATAGGCGCGGGCTTTTTCATCCTCATAGGCAGATGAGAAAACTGAAATACCGACACAACGGATTTTTGGGTTGGTGAGGCCGCCTTCAAGAATTGTGCGTTCAATCACCTGTTCTATCGAAGGTATCGGGTGTTTAACATTGCGCATATTGGTGCGGGTTGGTTCATGACAGACAACAAAAGCATCAGGTTGCGACCCATGGAGCAATCCGAGGGTGACACCGGCAAAAGAGGGGTGAAACAGGGAGCCTTGTCCTTCAATGACGTCCCAGTGATCGGCGTCATTTTCAGGGGCAATCCATTCTGCAGCCCCGGCGATGAAGTCTGATATGACTGCATCAATGGAAATGCCACGACCGGAAATCAAAATTCCGGTCTGGCCGGTGGCCCTGAATTCGGCATTGATGTGACGGCTGCGCATTTCTTTTTCAATTGCCAAGGAGGTGTATTTTTTGCCGACGGAGCAATCTGTGCCGACAGTCAATAATCTTAAGCCTGCGCGTTTAATGCCGCTGCCGGTGGCAAATTTTTGATCGGAATAACGGATGTCATGCAATTGTCTGCCGTTTGCCTTTGCGGCCTGGGCCACGCCGGGTAAATCGTGCAACCTGATATGCAGGCCGGTGGCGACATCAAGACCGGCTTCCAGGGCTTTGATGATGCTTGCCACCCAATGGTCGGGAAATTTTCCGCCGGCATTGACGATACCCACCACCATGGTTTTTGCTCCGGCCTTTACCCCTTCTTCAATCGTCATGTCTGATATGCCAATATCAGCGCCGCACCCTTCGAGACGCAATTGCCCCAGGCACCATTCAGGCCGCCAGTCTTTAATTCCAAAGGCTGTTTTCGCCGCCAATTGATCGGGAGCATCGCCGAGGAACAATAGGTAGGGCTGTTTGATTTCCATGGCTCTTCTCCAGCAGTGATGGTTGAGTCGAAAGACTGAATCTAGATAAAATGCCAGGGATCGGCAAGGCAGATGAAAAATCTTAACAGAAAAAACCCGCAAATGGTATTTGCGGGTTTTTGTTGGTTGATTTGTATGCCGAATTTTAGTCGAGACGGCCACTGGCGTGGGCCAGCATGAGATAAACCTTGCCGGTTTCCGAGGTCAGATAGGTTTCCGACAACATATTGTCACGATCTGACTGGGCGATAGAATTGAGCAGGTTTTCGAAATCAAGAATATAGCGATCTACATCACTCTTGAATTCATTGTCGCCTCTGTATTTTTCTTCAATCTCATCAAAAATACGTTGTCCGCGCAAGGTATACAAACGCCGGGTGAAGACATTGCGTTCACCCTTTTTGTAGCGATGCCACAGGTCAATCGGTGCTTCGTGATCCAATGCGCGTGTAAGATCAACCGACAGCGAGTTCAGGTTTTCGATAATATGCAGAGCCGGACGTTCTTCTTTACCTGAGTTCGCGGTGGCCGAGCCTGATGTGGCGAATGAAGCTAAATCACCGTCTTTTGCAGGCTTGCCGATGGCAGCCAGCAGGTCAGGCAGAGCCCAGCCATCTGCATTTTTAGATGCTGCGGGCGACGATGCCGGTGAAGGTGAGGTTTTGGTTTCTGCTGCCGGTGTCTTTATTGCTTCCAGGGGCTTGGTCGACAGGCCGAAGCTGTCGTTGGAAGCTGGTTGGGCAGAAGAAGTGGTTTTTGGCAACAGGCTTGGCACCGGAGTGGCAGGTTGCGACGCTGCACTGACTGCTTCTGCGGTATTGAACTGAGTGGCAGGTGCAATATCAGATTGATTGCTGTGCTTTTTCACCACCATTGACAATGTGGTGAGGGCACCAATCTGGTCAGCAATCACCTGGCGCATGGCAGCTGCGCTTTTCTTCGTTTCGTCAGGCAGTTCCAGAATAGTCCGTTTCAGTTCGTTGCGTGTCTCTTCAAGTTGCCTGGTGGCAAGTTCGGCAGCCTTGCTCATATCTTCCGATGTGTTGCCGAAATGCTGACGGGTCTGGTCGAGAGTATCTTTCATCTGTGCCAGAACTTCTTCGTACTGCTTTTTGATCTCATTGGCTGTTGCTTCGGTTTCTTGCTTGGCAGTGGCGTTAATGTGGGCCAGCTCCGCCAAAACTGCTTTTGAGGCTTCAGCCGTGTTTCCGGTCAGGTCCTTAGTAAACTCGTTGGTGCGCTCATATGCATCCTTGATTGCGGCATCGAGCGCTGTGGTGTTGCGGCTGAGGATTTTATCCATGGTGGTTGCTTCGCGGGTCAGCTTGCCAACCAGATCAGCCAGGGCAGTTTCGCGGGCATGCAGGGCCTGTTCAATCTGCTGATCAACGTGGGTTAACTGGCGATCAATATCGGAAGTGGCTTTTTCCAGTTTGCCCTGAACCGAGGCTGAGGTTTCTTCCAGTCTGCCAGTGAGATCGAGTGAAGATGTGTTGAGGACACCGGCCACATTTTCGGCTGATGAGGTCAACTGGCTGGTCATGTATTCGGACGCTGCGTTAAGCTGCTCGACAATTTCCTTGGTGGATTGATCAAGATGGGCTGAAATTGCAGTTGCACCCTTGTCCAGTTTGGACCATGTGCCTTGCGTTGCGGTGTCAAAGACATCAGAGATTTTTGACATGGCAGCTTCGATTTCACCCGACAGCGCGGTCGAAGTGGTTGTCAGTCGTGTGGTAATCTCTGAATTTGCGGCTTCAAGACGCTCAGCCATTTGTTCGGTTGTTGATTGCATCTCACCGGAGAGTACGCTCGATGTCGTTGTCAGTCGTGTCGTAATCTCTGAACTTGCGGTTTCAAGACGATCAGCCATCTGTTCAGTTGTTGATTGCAACTGACGGCTGATTTCCGTGCCGGCATTATCAAGACGGCTGGCAAGTCCACTGCTGGTGCTGTCGAGGCGTTCCGAGACTGCAATGCTGGCGTTTTCAAGTTTGTCAGTGACTTTGGTGGCCACGTTCTGGAACTGGTTGGTGGCAATTTCACTGGACGCTTTAATGGAAGCATTGACACTGTCGGCAGTGGCTTTGAGTTCGTTCAGGGTAGAAGCGCTTGATGCTTCAACCGTGGCACTGACGGCTTTTGCGGCTGTCTGCAATTCTCCCAATGCCGTGGCACTGGTGTTAGCGACGGCGTCGCCAACATCCTGAGCGGCGATGCGAATGTGATTGCTGATTTCAGCACCGGCACTATCCAGTTGCTCTTCGAGTTTTCAGCGGACGCTTTCGAAGTTTTCCGAGATATTTGCGGCTGTGGTTTCAAGCTTGGTGTTGATGCTGTCTGCGGATACCTGGATACGCTCCGATGTCTGTGCGCTTGTGGCCTGCAAGGTTGTGCCGACAGTTTCGCCCAAAGCTTTCATCTGCTTGTTGGTGTGAATGGAGACTGTTTGTACAGCATCAGCAATCGTATCTGCGGATGAACGCAACTGGTCTTTGGTTTCTTCGCCGGCAACCTGGATAACGGATGCAACGGTATTGCTTGAAGAACGCAGCTGTTTATTGACCTCGGACCCGGTTGACTGCAGCAGTGAGGAAACTTCACCGGCGGCTGATTTAAGGGTGTTTGTGGTATTGGAGCCAATGTTGACTATGGTTGACGTGGCAGCTTCTGTCACAGCTTTGAGCTGTTCGGCTACTTCAGCACTTGAACTTTGCAGGGCACCAACGGTTGATGAAGATGTGGACAGCAGAGTTTCGTTGATTTCCGTGCCGACAGATTCAAGAGTGGTGATGGTTGCACTGGTCATGGACTGCAGCTGTGTGCTGGCGTGACTGGTTGCATTTTCAAGGGCAGAGGCGACCAGTTCACTGGTCTGGTTTCCTACAGCATTTATGGTGGAAGTGGATTGTTCAGCTACTGATTTCAATCTATCGGCAACCTGACTGCTTGATTTCTGCAGTGCGTTTACGGTGGAGCCAGCAGTTGATTTCAACAATTCATTGACTTCCGAGCCAGCTGAATCAATCGCTTTCAGGGTGGATTGAGTAAGCGTTTTTAAATGCTCGTTGGAATTTGAAGAAGCTGAATTAACGGCACTGGTCACCTGACTGCTGAGGGATTTAAGGTTGTCAACTGTATCAGAACAGGCAGTTTCCACCGAAGATGTCGCGGCTTCCGATGACAATTTAATCTGTGTTGTCGCCTGGGTGCTGGCGGTTTTGATGGTTGAAGTGATCGCCGTGGAGATAGATTTCAACTCACTGGTCGTATTGGCCGTTGCTGAATGCAGGCCCGATCCAATGTTATCTGCTGTCGATTGCAGTTCTTCGGAGATGATTTTAGCCGTTGATACCATCTGCTCGGATAAAGATGAACTTGATAAATCCAGGCGCTCGGTGACAGCCTCAGATGTAGACTGCAGCCGTTCGGTCAAATCTTCACTGATCGAGGAGATTTTTGAATTCAGCCGTTCACCGGTTTCTTCGAGTTCGGTGATCATGCGCGTGTTGCTGCTTTCCAGAACCGAAGTAAAACCTTCAATTTTAGAACCCTGTTCGGTCAGGCTTTCGGTGAAATTGCGAATATCCGACAAAATAGCGGTCGATACCTGGTGCAGGCGTTTTGTGTGTGATTCAATGTCCTGGTTGGTAACCGTGGCTTCTGTTGTCAGGAGCTCAACCGAGTGATGCAAACCGTCTGTGCGGTCTTTAAGCTCACCCTGGAGATATCCCAGGCTTTCTGTTGCGGTACCCACAATTTCTGACATGCGGGTGATTTCACCGTGAAGCTCGGAGACCACGGGTACGACAAAGGTGCCGAGCGCCTGGCCGGCGTCTTCAATTGCCTTGCGCTGACCTTCCATGCCGTCGAGCAGAGAGCGAATGCGATCCTCGTTGCTGCCAAAAGCACGCTCAATTGCGTTGACTTCGTTGTGGACAACGGCTTCCAGTTCGCCCACGCGATTAAAAGCATTTTCAACACCATCTGCCATAGAGGCAACTTCGCGGCGGACAGCGGCAGCGACAGTGGTGACGGCTTTTGTGGCGTTTTCTTCAGGTTGCATAAGACGGAAGGCTGCCTGAGCAAGCGCATTTGAGGCCAAACTCATCTGCTGGGCGCGCCATACCATGTAAGCAACAGAGAAAAAGAACGAAACCGGCAAGAAGGCGACGACAAAAATTGCCGCGATTTGAGGCGCATCGAGAAGTTTTGCCAATTCTCCGCTTTTGATGAGCTCGGGACCGTAATATCCCCACAGGTAGGCTGTGCCAAATCCAAGCCAGACCAAAGACAGAATGAAGGCGACCAAAAACGGCATTTTAGACGCTCTGCCACGTAAGGCCTGCCGCAGGGCAGCCGAAGTTGGCTCGTCGTCATTGGCGGGAATTCGTCTGCCTGATACATCAGGCCCTACAGCAGGTATCTGACCGGGGCCCACGTCAAGCTCAGCCACATGATCATCGGCAGCATAGTTACTGGCAGCGCCGCCCTGCCTCTTGGATACTTTTTTCATCGTTTTGCCTGCCGATCTCCCAGTCAACTTTTCCGCCATTTTCGAAACCACTCGTTTCATTGGCAGTTCTGCCTTTTTTCGTGCCATCGCCGCCACCTGATCCTTAAGGTTCTTAACGCAATACAACTGCTTTTTAATCTGCAGCCACTTTTTTTGGTCTATCCGAGTTTGTTGTCAGCACCATTCTCAGCAAAGAACTTTTCAAAAAACATAGTCTGGCGTGTTTGATAAAAAGTGAGGCTTTTGTTAAAAAAACCCTGCTTTTGCGCCTGTTTTTGGTGTTCTGTTTTTTATCCCTTGCTGCAAGATGTTGTTTTTGGCCTCCTGGATAGAGCCGTAGTCTTTTGAAAATACCCGAAAACGGGCTCTGGATAAATACACAAAGTGCAAATTTACCAGACGATTAAGATTTATCGTTAACGCCTGTTAATCGGCCAACTCTCTTTTAAGAGGTTTTTTTGTTTATTTTTAGGCAGGGCCATTTGATGCCGCAGTCTGAATGAAACCAAAAATAAACCTTATCAATTAACATAAAAGTATCGGGAGTTTGGTAAGGATTAATTGTATTTAAGAGCTGTCAAGGAGTTGAAAATGGCCGGATCTACTGAAGTAGGTACAAATAACATGGCATGCGGTGGTGCCAGCGCACCTGGTGGTGTTGCGCAAAGACCAATTGATTTGGTTCATCTGTCTAAATTTACCATGGGTGACAAGGATCTGGAGCGCGAAGTGCTTAATCTGTTTGCAACTCAATCTGCAATATACCTGGATCGCTTACGTGCGGCAGAAGATGACAGGGCATGGCTGGAGGCTGTACATACCTTAAGAGGCTCGGCAACGGGGGTTGGTGCCTGGCGGGTGGCAAATTATGCCGGTGAAGTTGAAAGACTCGAAGGCAAAGACCGCAGCGCTGTTTGCGGGGTCGCTATTGAGGAGTTGAGCCAGAGTGTGGCCGAAGTCAATCAGTACATTCATGATCTGACGGTAGAATAAGCGTCATTGAACCTCATTTGTGAGGATTTGAAGTTTTAAAACGCGTGTGAAACTATTTTGTTTCGCACGCGTTTTGGTTTTTAAAAAGACCGGAGGCGCATTGCTATTGAATTCAGTTTCCCGTATACGGACAGCCAAATTCATAATGCGGGATCAAAGGCATTTCAATCGATCCGTTTCAGGGCCTGTTTGTCTGGGGTTTGTTTATGCCTGATGATGGTAATTTAAGGTGAAAGGCACTATGGCCAAAATAACTTTTGTCGATTCTAACGGTACCGAACGGGTGGTTGACGCAGTCGCTAATTCGACTGTTATGGAAACAGCACGTAACAATGACATTCCAGGAATTGAAGCGGAATGCGGTGGATCATGTGCCTGTGCGACCTGTCATGTATATGTGGACCCTGAGTGGCTGGAAAAAGCCGGCGAACGCTCCGAAATGGAAGAAGATATGCTCGACTTCGCATTTGATGTGCGTGAAAACAGCCGGTTATGTTGCCAGATTAAAGTCACAGATGAACTTGATGGTTTAATCGTGCGCACGCCGGAACGACAATTTTAGTCTAAATTCTATTTTATTTTCCAGGATTTTTCATGAGTGATGTTGCCATAAAAACCGATGCGGTAATAATTGGTGCAGGTCCGGTCGGGCTTTTTGCTGTGTTTGAGCTTGGACTACTCGATATAAGCTGCCATGTGCTCGATATTCTGGACAAACCCGGCGGGCAATGTGCCGAGCTTTATCCTGAAAAACCGATATATGACATTCCCGCCTACCCGGTGATCTCGGGCCAGGGACTGACGGATCGTTTGCTGGAGCAGATTGAGCCGTTCAAGCCGCAAATTCATCTCAATCAGCGCGTCGACAGTCTGCGCAAAACGCCTGAAGGCACATTTGTCATCACCACCGATGACAATCTTGAAATTGAATCGACACTGATTGTCATTGCCGCCGGTGGTGGCAGTTTCACCCCTAAAAAACCACCAATTCCGGGTATTGACGAATATGAAGGAACTTCGGTGTTTTATTCGATCAAGCGCATGGAAGAGTTCAGGGACAGGAATATACTGGTTGTCGGCGGTGGTGACAGCGCGCTGGACTGGACGTTGAATCTGCAACCTCTGGCCCGCAATATGACGCTTATTCACCGTCGCGATGCCTTTCGTGCAGCACCTGACAGTGTGCAGAAAATGCGCGCCCTGGTGGAACAGGACAAGATGATCTTCACCCTGGGCCAAATCAGGGAACTGCATGGCAGCCAGGGTCAGCTGGAGGCGGTCAGCGTTGAGGGGGCAGAAGGGCTTTACCAGATTGAATGTGATACCATGCTGCCGTTTTTTGGCCTGACCATGAAGCTGGGGCCGGTGGCGGACTGGGGGCTCAATCTCAATGAAAACCTTATTCCGGTTGATACTGAAATGTTCCAGACCAGTACCCCGGGGATTTTCGCCATTGGTGATATCAATACTTATCCAGGTAAATTGAAGCTTATTTTAAGCGGCTTCCATGAAGCAGCCCTCATGGCGCAGCAGGCCTTCAGACTGGTCCACCCGGATCAAAAACTGCGGTTTCAATACACCACATCAAGCAGCAGTCTGCAAAAGAAACTGGGCGTTAAATAGGTTGTATTGTCAGCAGTTTGATGGTGTCTTTATATAGAAACTTCTTATTCGTCAGACGCAATCCGGCAGCCTCAAGATATTGTTCCGTATTGCGGTCAAATTCAGCGCCATAGGCCAGACGCGCCCACGGAGCCCATAGCTTCATAATGGAACGCCGCAGAGGCTTTTGCGAAATGGAATATTCGAGAATACGGATACATCCGTTGGGGCGGCAGAGGCGGCGCAATTCTTCAAGAGCTGGTTGCTGGTGCTCTGCACTGAGCACGCAGAACAGGAAGGTTGAGACGATTGCATCAAAACTGTTGTCGGGGAAATCTGTATCCAGCACGTTCATCTGGTGAAGCTGGGCGGCGATACCGAGTTTTTCACGACGGCGATGGGCGCGCTTGAGCATGGCGGGGCTGAGGTCGATGGCAGTTATGTTTGAACCTTCCGGGTAATAAGGAAAATTTCGCCCGGTGCCGACGCCCGCATCCAGCAGGCCTCCCTCTAACCCCTCAAATACTTTAGCCCGCAAAGGCTTGTAGCGAAAGTGTTCAAAGGGTAAGTCGAGGATGTCGTAAAGACCGGCAATCTTGCTGTAAGGTTTTGTTTTCATTTAAAAATACCCTGGATCCTATGCTTTTTCCGATGCCGGAGGCTGGTCGTCGTCGTCGCGCCAGTTTTCCGAGTATTCGAGCATTTTCTTTACCCATGGCAACAACAGGTAGGCGGGCAGACCTAACAGGAATGTCAGTATAAAGAAATCGGCATAGCCAAAGTTTTCGGCGCCATAGCCGCCGGCCCAACCGGCTACGGCGCGGCTCAAGGCAAATATGGAAGAAAATACGGCGTATTCTGTAGCAGCTCGCCGTTTGTTGACGATGGCCATGAGGAAGGCCAGAAACGCACCGGTGCCAAGACCTTGAGTGAAGGATTCAACCGCACTTGCTGAATACAGCAGCGCTCTGTGTTCAAACAAAATGGGCAGGGTAACATCAACGTGGGGAATGACCGAAGCTGCCCAGACATAACCAAGGTTTGACACGGCCTGAGTAAGGCCAAGAATCCACAGTCCGTGAAAAATACCGACTTTGTCGGTAAACCAGCCACCGGCGAGGCCGCCGGCAATAGACAGCACGAGGCCAATATTGACGGAAACCAGTCCGATTTCCTGGGCACTGAACCCGGCATCGACCCAAAATGGCTTGATCATGAAGCCGATGGAGGTGTCGGCGAGTTTGAAAATCAGGATAAAGAGCACGATAGGTAAAAAATATGGTCGCTGGGTCATTTCCAGAAATGTGCCGAACATCGGCCCTTTGAAGACGCTTGCCACGGATTTTTCTTTTGCCATGTTGCGGGTGAAAAATGCGACCAGTAACGAACCAGTGATAAGAGCGGCAGCCAGATACTGGTGGACGTCTTTGGCAAAAATCTTGCCTGCGGTTGCACCGAAGAACAAGCCCGCAAACAACAGGAGTGCCGGTGCAAATATGGCGGGATGGCTGATCAGCGTTTTGAATTCGGCGACGAGAGTTGTGTCTGCCTTATCTTTACGAGGCATTTCTTTGGGGGCTGCCAGGCAGGCAAATGCTATGGCCACGAGCATCAGGGCAGCAAGAATATAAGCACCGCTCCAGCCAATATAATCGCTGGCAATCAGAACGAAGCCCGCTCCCAGCATACCTGCACGGTAAAAACCAATCCTGAAACCATTGGCAAGACCATATTCCTGGCGATTGAGAAATTCGATGGTGTAGCCGTCAATGGCGATATCGTTGGTGGCGGAAAGGGCTGTGAAAATGGCGATTGCAACCCACACCCAGGGGCCAAATTCAGCATAAATGGCGAACAGGCCCATAACCGCAGCCATGACAATATTAGCTGTGAACATCCAGCGCCGGTGGTGACGGTAATGATCTATTGCCGGTGCCCACAGAAATTTGATTGACCAGGTAATGGACAACAATGACATGAAACCAATGTCGCGAAGGTTGATACCCTGCTGACGGAAGTGGACGGGAAATATGTCAAAAAAGGCACCAAGGGGGAAACCTTCAGCAAAATAAAGCACGCCGACCCAGAATAATTTTGACCGAAGAATGGAATTTGGTGTGGTTTTTATGGTTTCAGTCATATAAAATTTCCCATTAATCCAGCTGTTTCCAGGCAGCAGAACCCCGATTACGCGTTGTTTTCATTCATAAAAGAGACCTAATTCCACAATGTGGATTAACTTCCAATTTCCACAATGTGAATTTTATCGCAGGAACAATATACACCGAAAATTGAGTGTGCTAACCTTCTTTAGAGGCTGAAGATGAGCTATATTCGAAATACTCTAAGTCTTTATACATGGTCATGGGAGGAAAAATTCATGAAAAAATCAGATACTGAATCAAATGCAAAACGCCTTTCCCGGCGTAAGTTTCTAAATGCCGGTGTGGCAACTGCTGCTGGCGGTGCTGCGGCGGTGGCAATGCCAAACATCGCTCAGGCGAAAAAGACAACAGTTCTTAAGATGCAGGCTGCCTGGGGTGGCGGTATTTTCCTTGAAAATGCCAAATCCTATGTTGATCGCGTGCATGCTATGGCTGGTGGCGAGCTGAAAATTGACCTGCTTTCGGTTAATTCGGTTGTCAAGACAAGTCAGATGCAGGACGCGGTTCACCGTGGCGTGCTTGATGCAGCGCATTATGTGCCTGCTTACTGGTATTCAAAATCCACTGCAGCATCCCTGTTTGGTACCGGCCCGTGTTTTGGCTGGTCGAGCCAGGAAGTTCTGGGTTGGGTCAACTACGGTGGCGGCCAGGAATTGTTTGATGAGCTGATGGGCAAATTGGGCCTTAACGTGGTCAGCTTCTTTAACAGCCCGATGCCGGCGCAGCCGCTTGGTTGGTTTAAAGAGGAAATCAAAGACGCTTCTCAGATGAAGGGTCTGAAATACCGTACCGTTGGTCTTGCTGCCAACGTTATGCAGGAAATGGGCCTGTCCGTTGTGCAGTTGCCTGGTGGTGAAATTCAGCCTGCTATGAAAAGTGGCCTGATTGATGCTGCTGAATTCAACAACCCGACATCAGACCGTGACTTTGGTATGCAGGATGTGTCAAAATTCTATCATCTGGCAAGTTTCCATCAGTCTCAGGAATTTTTTGAAATCACCTTCAACAAGAAGAAGTTCAACCGTCTTCCTGCTGAGCATCAGGCGATTTTGAGATATGCTTCGGAAGCTGAGAACTCAAACTTCTACTGGAATAACACCAAGCGTTATTCCGAAGACCTGGTAAAGCTCCGGGAGCAGGGTGTTAAGGTAATCCGTACACCGGATTCGATTATGTCCGCACAGCTTGAAGCGTGGGATGTTGTTGTTAAACAGCTTTCTTCAGAAGATCCATTCTTTGCTAAAGTGATTGAATCACAGAAAAAATATGCCAAAGAGGTTATGGGTTATCTGAATCTCAACCAGCCTGATTACAAGCTGGCCTACAAGCATTATTTTGGCTAATTGACCTGGTTGTTTTAACAATGGTGCCGGGGGCTGCGCAGGCAGTCCCCGGTTGCCGCATGCAGTCAGCAGGGAGGCTTTTTTGACATCCATTATTCGAGCTATTGAAAGTTTAAGCATCTGGGTTGGGCGGGCTTTTGGCTGGACCATTCTGATTTTAACTTTCTCAGTTTCATACGAAGTCTTTGTACGTTATGTTTTGAATGCTCCTACAGTCTGGGCTTTCGATATGATGGTGCAGATGTATGGGGCACTGTTCCTGATGGCGGGCCCTTATGCGCTAGCCCAGGATGCCCATGTGCGTGCTGACGTGATCTATCGTTTTTTTCCGGTGAAAGTTCAGGGCGGAATTGATTTCACCCTATATCTTCTGTTCTTTTTCCCAGGGATGCTGGCGCTGTTCTGGTTTGGTGCCGAGATTGCGGCCGATTCCTGGCGATACAAGGAAGTGAGCTGGAACTCTCCCGCGCGCATCCAGATTTATTTCTTCAAAACCCTCATTCCTGTTGCAGGCGGATTGCTGCTTCTGCAGGGCTTTGCCGAGCTGGCACGATGTTGGATAGCCATGCGAACGGGCAAATGGCCTGCGCGGTTGGAAGATGTGCGCGAAACCGAAGATCTTCTCACCGAACAATCCTCGGCTGACACAAATAATTCATCGGCTAATAGCCACTAACCTATACAAGTTACCTTGTCGGAGTTTCCTGGGCCATGACAAATCCTGAAGTCGCCATTCTCATGCTTTCCCTCTTCATCATGCTGGTGTTGCTGGGTTTTCCTGTTGCTTTTACCCTTCTGGCAATGGGCGTGGGGTTTGGCTATTACGCCTATTATGACGCTGGCTCGATTGAAGTTTTTGGCGACATTTTCGATAATCAGATTTTCTACCTGCTCAACCAGAACACCTATTCGGTGATGGAGAATGACACGCTTGTCGCTATCCCGTTGTTTTTGTTTATGGGGTATGTGGTTGAGCGCGCAAATATAGTCAACCGGCTGTTTCAATCCCTGCAACTGGCGGCGCGGAACCTGCCCGGGTCGATGGGGGTTGCCGCCATGATTACGTGCGCGGTGTTTTCAACTGCCAGCGGTATCGTTGGTGCGGTGGTTACCCTGATGGGCCTGCTTGCCTATCCTGCCATGGCTGACGCCAAATATCGCAAGGATTTTGCCGCCGGGGTGATTTGTGCCGGCGGAACACTGGGGATTTTAATACCACCATCCATCATGCTGATTGTCTATGCGGCGATTGCCGAGTTATCACCGTTGCGGCTCTATGCTGCAGCTATATTCCCGGGATTGATCCTCGCCGGGCTTTATATCGTATACATCATCGTTCGAGTGTTGATGAACCCTGGAATTGCGCCCAAACCACAGATGGAAAATCAACCCACCCGGCGTGAAGTCTATTGGCAGCTATTGACATCTTTTGTCCCCCTGACCGTTTTGATTATGTTGGTTCTCGGGTCCATTCTGGGCGGGTTGGCAACACCCGCTGAAGCGGCTGCAATGGGGTCTCTCGGTGCCCTGGTTATGGCTGTGCTTTATCGCTCACTCACATGGGACAAAGTCAAGCAATCGGTGTTTTTGTGTGCCAAGGCTACGGCGTTTGTGTGCTGGCTGTTCGTTGGTTCATGGACTTTTGCTTCGATGTTCTCCTATCTGGGGGGGCATGTTGTTATCGAAGAATGGGTTCTGTCACATAATTTGGAGCCATGGCAGTTCCTGGTCATGGTGCAGATGATTATCTTCCTTCTGGGCTGGCCGCTTGAGTGGTCGGAA
>JAJRTY010000046.1 GCA_024278055.1 Alphaproteobacteria bacterium
AAATGGCAACAGCCCTCACCGGTGACGCTATTGCCACCAATCTGTTTATGTTGGGGTATGCGATGCAAAAGGGATACTTGCCGCTGGGAGCAAAATCTCTGGAACGCGCTATTGAACTCAACGGGGTGGCGGTTGAGATGAACAAGCACGCCTTTGCCTGGGGGCGTATTGCTGCCCATGACCCTGATCAGATCCGATCGCAAATTGGCAAAGAGGTTAAGATTTCCGATGTTGAGAAAACCTCTGACTTAGAAGAAATCATCGAAAAACGGGTGCGGTTTTTGACGGACTATCAAGATGCCGCTTACGCACAGCGTTATCGTCAACTGGTTGAGAAAGTTAAAAAGGCCGAAAGCTTGATAATGAGTGAGACGGGGGCTTTGAGTGAAGCTGTGGCGAAGTATCATTTCAAGTTGATGAGTTACAAAGATGAGTATGAAGTTGCGCGCCTCTATGCCCAGACTGGATTTCTGTCCTCTGTCGAAAACCAGTTTGAGGGCAGGGTGAAAATCAGCTTTCAGCTGGCGCCACCGCTGTTTGCGGCAGTTGATCCCGAGAGCGGGCGGCCAGTTAAAAAATCATATGGACCATGGATGCTCAAGGCTTTTGGAATTCTGGCTCATTTTAAGTGTTTGCGCGGTGGTGTGGCCGATCCGTTTGGCTATCTGCCGGAAAGAAAGGCAGAACGCGAATTGATTGCTCAATATGAGGCCACGATCGCTGAGCTCGTGCAGGGCCTTAAACCCGACAATCACGCGATAGCGGTCGAAATAGCCAGTATACCTGAGCACATCAGAGGTTATGGGCCGGTCAAAAGCCAAAGCATTGATGCAGCCCAATCCCGGTTGACGCAATTGCAGGCGATTTTTCACGGTGATGATGAAGGTGCCCGCGCGGTTGCCTGAAATCGGGCCTGCAACTGAATTTATTGTGAGATCGAATACATGAGTTAGTGTGTATAGTCCGGCTGCGCCTGAATGTAGTGGTGCGAAAAACTACGACCAACGTTTAGTTGCTTTTATGCGCAATGTTTTGTTGAATACGGCTTGCCATTCTGGGGAGAAGGCAAAAGACTATGTGAGGGAGTATAAATATGGGAGGTGGCACTGCATCACCCAACAAACCAGATGCTGACACGTTTCCAAAACTTTTGCTGAAAAATGCCAAAATGCTGGCTGACAAGCCCGCCATCCGCGAAAAGGAATATGGCATCTGGCAATCCTGGACCTGGGCTGAGGTGCTGGAAGAAGTTAAGTGTTTTGCTGTCGGGCTGAAGAAGCTCGGGGTCAAACGTGGTCAGAAAATAGCTGTGGTGGGTGATAACCGGCCGCGGTTATACTGGTCGATGGTGGCTATTCAATCGCTTGGCGGTGTGCCGGTGCCGGTCTATCAGGATTCGGTCGTTGAAGAGATGTCGTACGTTCTTGATCACGCGGAAGTTGTCGGGGCGATTGTTCAGGACCAGGAGCAGGTCGACAAGATTTTGCAGATAGCTGAAGACGTCAGTCGCATTAAGCTCATCATCCATGATGAAGAGCGCGGATTGCGCGATTATAAGGTCGATGGTCTCTACAGCTTTGTCGATGTTCAGGAGATGGGGCGCAAATTTCTGTCCGACAGCCCGGAGATTTTGGAGGAATGGCATCAGGATATCGCCAAATCCAAAGGCGATGATGTTTCCATCCTGCTGTACACCTCAGGCACCACCGGCAAACCAAAAGGTGTAATGCTGAGTTTCAACAATATTATGATCAGCGCACAAAACGGCAACCGGTTTGACAGTTTGAATGAAAATGAAGAGGTGATTGCTTATCTGCCGATGGCGTGGATTGGCGATCACATATTCTCCTTCGGTCAATCCTATGCGGCAGGTTTTTGTGTTTCCTGTCCCGAAAGTCCTGAAACTGTTTTAAATGACCGCCGGGAAATTGGTCCGACATATTTTTTCGCACCACCGCGGGTTTATGAAAACCTGCTCACCGAAATTATGGTGCGCATGGAAGATGCCGGAACAATCAAGAAAAAAATGTTCCATTATTTTCTTTCCGTGGCGCGGCGTTGTGGTGAAAAAATATTGAATGGTGAACCAGTGGGCTTGAAGGACAGGTTGCTTTATGGCCTTGGTGAACTTTGCATTTATGGCCCGATAAAAAACCGGATGGGTTTTTCCCGGGTCAAAGTGGCCTATACGGCTGGTGAAGCGATCGGCCCTGAAATATTCAGTTTTTATCGCTCACTGGGCGTCAATCTGAAACAGCTTTATGGCCAGACGGAATCGAGTGTCTATATAACGGCGCAGCCGGACGGGGAAATTTCGGCTGAAACTGTTGGCACGCCGGTCTATGATGTTGAAATCAAGATAAAGAAAAACGGTGAAGTGCAATACCGTTCACCCGGCGTGTTTGTGGGTTATTATAAAAATGACGAAGCCACCAGGGAAACCAAAACCGAAGACGGCTGGGTCAATACGGGGGACGCCGGGTTTTTTGATGCCAAGGGCCATCTCAAGATAATTGACAGGGCCAAGGATGTTGGCCAGCTCAATGATGGTTCAATGTTTGCGCCTAAGTATATTGAGAACAAGCTCAAATTTTATCCCAATGTGAAAGAAGTTGTTGCCTTCGGTAATGGCCAGGATATCTGCGCGGTATTTATTAATATTGACCTGACGTCAGTTTCCAACTGGGCTGAGCGCAATAACATTGCCTATGCCTCTTATCAGGAACTGGCAGCCCATCCCGAGGTTTACAAAATGATTGAGGGACATGTGGATGAGGTCAATCTTTCCCTGGCCTCGGAGCCCCGGGTTTCCGGCTCGCAGATATCGCGGTTTTTGATCCTGCACAAGGAGCTTGATGCCGATGATGGCGAATTGACACGGACACAGAAAGTGCGACGCAATTTCGTTGGTGAGAGATATTCGCCATTGATAGAGGCGTTGTTCAGTGGCAAATCCAGTGCTCATATTTCGACTGAAGTTACTTTCGAAGATGGCCGAAAAGGGGTGATTGAGGCGGATTTGAAAATAAAAGATATGACAACGCACACGCCGGTTACATTTGATGAGGCAGCGGAATGAGTGCAGTAGAAAACCCCAGGCAGATCTCCGGCGAAGTTCTGCTTAACGTCGAAGATATTTCTCTGTCGTTTGGCGGGGTTAAAGCTATTCGCGGCGTCAGCTTCGATATACTAAAAGGTGAAATACGCGCCATTATCGGTCCCAATGGTGCCGGTAAAACTTCCATGCTTAATGTTATCAATGGATTTTATCATCCCCAGAAAGGTAAAATTACCTACAAGGGCGAGACCCGCCGCCAGATGAGATCTCATGTGGCCGCCAAACAGGGTATCGCGCGGACATTTCAGAATGTGGCGCTGTTTAAAGGCATGTCTACGCTGGACAACCTGATGAGCGGGCGCTTGTTGAAACAGCGCGAAGGAATTCTTCAACAGACCGTGGATATGTTTCTGCATGCCATATACCTGGGCCCGGCCAAGCGCCATGAAATGGCCGAGCGCAAAATTGTCGAAGAGATCATCGATTTTCTCGAAATTGAAGCGATCCGCAAAACCCCGGTAGGGCGGCTGCCGTATGGTTTGCAAAAGCGCGTCGAGCTTGGCCGCGCTATTGCGATGGAGCCTGAACTGCTGTTGCTGGATGAGCCAATGGCGGGCATGAACCTCGAAGAAAAAGGCGATATGTCGCGATTTATCATCGATCTTAATGACCAGTACGGCACAACCATTGCGCTGATTGAACATGACATGGGTGTGGTTATGGACTTGTCGGACCGGGTTGTGGTTTTGAATTACGGTCAAAAAATAGCTGACGGTACGCCGCAAGAAGTGAGTGCCAATCAGGATGTTATTGATGCCTATCTGGGTGTTGCCAAGTAATGTGGGGAAGTTGAATGGAAATGCTTAACGCTGTGTTTGTGGCGCCCTTTGTCGATATGTTCACCTATCCCGCCTTCTTTGTCGAAGTGCTGTTGGGAGGACTAACGGCGGGCGTGATGTATTCGCTTGTGGCTTTAGGTTTTGTTCTGATTTTCAAAGCCTCAGGCGTTTTTAACTTTGCTCAAGGTGTTCTCGCGCTGTTTGCCGCATTGACGCTTGTGGGTCTGATGACGGGTACAATACCCTTTTCGCAAAATTCGATTTCCGCTCTGGCCCTGCCTATCTGGGCAGCCGTTATTGCCACAGGTGGCGTTATGGTGGGTCTTGCCTATGCCATTGAACGTGTGGTGTTGCGCCCGCTGGTCAATCAGGAAGAAATCATCATGTTCATGTCGACAATCGGACTGGCATTTGTGCTCGAAGGTATTGGCGATATGATGTGGGGTTCTGACGTCAAGGCGCTGGATGTGGGTATTCCCAGCGGGTCGTTTGAGGTTAATGGCGTTCTGGTGCAGGTGTTCGATCTGTGGGCTGCCGGTATTGCTGCGGTTATGGTGGCCATCCTCGCGGTTTTTTTCCAGAAAACCAAAATCGGCCGGGCCTTGCGCGCAGTAGCCGATGATCATCAGGCAGCGCTTTCAGTCGGTATTCCGCTGAAAACAATCTGGGTTGCCGTGTGGTCTGTGGCCGGCCTGGTGGCTCTGGTTGCCGGTATAATGTGGGGCTCAAAAAGCGGGGTACAGTTTTCACTTTCGCTGATCGCCCTCAAAGCCCTGCCGGTGCTTATTCTAGGCGGATTTACCTCAATTCCCGGTGCCATTGTCGGCGGGCTTATTATTGGTGTCGGCGAGAAAGTCGCAGAAGTTTATTGGGGGCCGCTGGTCAATGGAGCGATTGAAAACTGGTTTGCCTATGTTGTCGCCTTATTGTTCCTGATGTTCCGGCCGCAGGGGCTGTTCGGCGAAAAAATTATAGAGAGGATATAGGCATTATGCTGTATCGCGAAACAGGGCAGTTCAAGACCAGTTACTCGGCAGATCAGGCAATTTTTCCGATCTTTCAGGACCGGATGTTCATTGTCGCCTGGCTGGTTCTGGCCTTTGTTGCAGTGCCACTGATGGCCTCGGAATACTGGTTTCAGATCATACTCATTCCATTTCTGGTATTTTCTGTCGCCACCCTCGGGCTCAACATACTGGTTGGCTATTGTGGCCAAATCTCGCTTGGAACCGGTGGTTTTATGGCCGTTGGAGCCTATTCAGCCTATAAGCTTGCCACTAACGTGCCTGAGTTGAATATCGTTTTTGTTATTTTGATTTCCGGTGTCATTACGGCAGCAGTGGGCATCCTTTTTGGCCTGCCAAGCCTGCGCATCAAGGGCTTTTATCTGGCTGTGGCCACTTTGGCAGCGCAATTTTTTCTGATCTGGATGTTTAATAAGTTTGGCTGGTTTGTAAATTACTCACCATCGGGTTCCATTGCCATTCCGCCAATGGAGATATTTGGTGTGATAGTAACAAGCGCCAAGGCTGACCCAATGGCGCGGTATTTTCTCGCTTTAGGCTTTACGGTCGTGCTGGCCCTGCTGGCCAAGAATCTGGTGCGCGGGCCGACGGGCCGGGCGTGGATGGCCATTCGCGATATGGATATTGCCGCTGAGATTATCGGCATTAAACCACTGGCCACCAAGCTGAAGGCTTTCGCAGTCAGCTCTTTTTACATTGGTATCGCCGGAGCTTTATATTTCAGCGCCTGGTCGGGAACAGCTGAATCTGATGCTTTCGACATCAACCTGTCATTCAATATTTTGTTTATGGTGATTATTGGCGGGCTGGGCAGTGTTGTCGGTTCATTTATGGGGGCAGCATTTATCGTTTTACTGCCGATCTTTTTGACAAACCTGTTTGTCGGGGGGCTGGGTTTCACCGCTTTGACTGCCAAACATATTGAGATTACGGTATTTGGTGCGCTTATTATTTTCTTTCTTGCCGTTGAGCCGCATGGGCTGGCGCGAATGTGGCAGGTGACAAAAGAAAAATTACGAATTTGGCCATTTCCACATTAGTGTGGTTGGTTCAATAACCGTCTTTTGCTGGGACGGGTTGTGAAAGACACGGGACAGGAGCCGGTGTCGTGAACAAGATAAAGTCCAGCAGTAAAATGTCTGCGGTTCAGACAGCATTCAAATGGCAACATCTGAATGCAGATTGTTTGAACTATTTGTATAGGACAGAGCAACTTGGTTGCGTTCAATAGAATGCAGGTTGCTCTAGGGAGGAAAAAAATGAAACTTTCTAAATTTATGTTGGGCACCGCATCCGCTCTGGCATTATCAGGATCACTTGTTGTGACTGACATGGCTGTTGCCCAGGAAATTCTGGTACCGTCACTTGTCTATCGTACCGGTGCCTATGCGCCAAACGGAGTTCCGCTGGCCAATGGTATCGCCGATTATTTCGCACTTCTTAATGCCCGTGATGGTGGCATTGGCGGCGTAAAAATCAAGGTTGAAGAATGCGAAACCGGATATAAAACCCCGGTAGGTGTTGAGTGTTATGAAGCTTTGAAAGCCAAGGGTGCTGTTGCGTTCAGCCCGTTTTCAACCGGTATTACCTACCAGCTTATTCCAAAGGCTACGCAGGATAAAATTCCGATTTTTTCCATGGGTTATGGCCGCACGTCAGCTGCTGATGGCAGCGTCTTCAAGTGGGTGTTCAACTTTCCCACCACATATTGGAGCCAGGCCTCAGCGGTTATCAAGTATTTCGGGTCACTTTCCGGTGGTATGGATAGCCTCAAAGGCAAAAAGATTGTCCATATCTATCACAACAGTGCCTATGGTAAAGAAGCCAACCCCACGCTGGAAATTCTGGCCAAAAAATTCGGCTACGATCTGACCTTGCTGGCTGTTGACCATCCCGGTCAGGAGCAAAAATCCACCTGGCTTCAGGTGCGTCGCATTAAACCTGATTATATCTTCATGTCCGGTTGGGGTGTGATGAACCAGGTGGCCATCAAGGAAGCTGCTGCCATCAACTTCCCGATGAAAAATTTCCTCGGCAACTGGTGGTCAGGTACTGAAAGCGACACCATTCCCGCAGGTGCAGGTGCTGATGGTTATACTTCTACCAACTTCCAGTCTGTCGGTAGTAACTTTGCCGCATTTGATGATATCAAGAAATACGTCTATGCAAAGGGCAAGGGTGCCGGCAAAGAAGAGCGGATTGGTGAAGTGCTGTACAATCGCGGCATCGTCAATTCAGTCTTTGTTGCAGAAGCCATTCGTGTTGCGCAGAAAAAATTCGGCGTAAAACAGGTGACCGGTGAACAGGTTCGCTACGGTTTTGAAAATCTGAACATTGATGCAGCGCGCTGGAAAGAGCTCGGCCTTGATGGTTTCATGGGTGATGTCAAAGTTACCTGTAAAGACCATGAAGGTGGCGGCGGTGTCGTCTTTATTCAGAAGTGGAATGCCAGCTCAAAAACCTGGAGCCGCGTTGGCGACAAAGGCTTTACGCCGATGCGTGATGTGGTTCGTCCGCTGGTCGAGGCTGATGCAGCTGCATTTGCCAAGGAAAACGGCATAACACCACGCGATTGCAGTTAAGTTGCACACACTACAACAAACTTAAGGAAACCGTTCATGAGTACACCGGCACCCTTGCTCGAAGTGAATAATATCGAGGTGATCTATGATCATGTGATACTGGTTCTCAAGGGCGTTTCCTTATCAGTTCCCGAGGGGGGCATTGTTGCCCTCCTCGGTGCCAATGGCGCGGGTAAATCCACCACGCTCAAGGCGATTTCAAACCTTTTGGGGGCGGAGCGAGGTGACGTTACCAAGGGCACAATTTCATACAAGAATGAGCGCGTTGACAAGCTCTCTCCCAATGAACTGGTGAGGCGCGGTGTTATTCAGGTGATGGAAGGCCGTCATTGTTTTGAACATCTGACAGTTGAAGAAAACCTGATGACGGGCGCTTATACGCGTCGCGACGGGCGGGCGGCTATAGCTGCGGATCTTGAACTTGTTTATACCTATTTTCCCCGGCTTAAAGAGCGCCGGACGAGCCTTGCCGGGTATATATCCGGCGGCGAGCAGCAGATGACAGCGATCGGCCGCGCCTTGATGTCGCGACCTGATATGATGTTACTTGATGAGCCTTCCATGGGCCTGGCACCGCAGCTGGTGGAAGAGATTTTCGATATTGTTAAAAAGCTCAACGAAGAAGAAAAGGTTGCGGTTCTTCTGGCGGAACAAAACACCAATATTGCGCTGAAATACGCCAGATATGGTTATATTCTGGAAAATGGCCGCGTGGTCATGGATGGCGAGGCCGAGGCCTTGCGCGATAATGAGGATGTGAAAGAATTTTACCTCGGCACCAGCGGTGGCGATCGAAAGTCTTTCCGCGAAACCAAACATTACAAGCGCCGCAAACGTTGGCTCGCTTAGTTTGAAAGGTGCGCAGTGATGTCCGATAGTCTATATTACGACGATCTTGAAACCCGCTCCCCGGAGCAGCGCGAAGCTGAACAATTCTCACTGCTGCCTGACCTGATCGCTACAGCGATTGACAAGGCATCTGGCTGGGCCAAACATCTTGATGATGTAGAGCCGGAGGATATTGCGTCGCGTTCGGCATTGAGTGGGCTGCCGATTTTGCGCAAATCCGACCTTCTTGAGCTGCAAACCCAATCCCCTCCCTTTGGCGGGCTTACCACCACCGCGCCCGGGGCTCTGGGGCGATTGTTTATGTCGCCGGGACCGATCTTTGACCCGGAAGGCAAAGGTGCCGACTGGTGGCGGGTTGCGCGCGCACTGTTTGCAGCCGGTATGCGGTCCGGCGATATTATTCACAACTCGTTTGCCTATCATTTGACGCCGGCGGGTCACATGTTTGAAGGTGGCGCACACGCCTTGGGCTGTGCGGTTATACCTGCCGGCACCGGAGATACCATGATGCAGGTGGAAGCTATCGCCTGCCTCAAACCTTGCGCATATGTGGGGACACCGGATTTTCTCAAAACCCTGCTTGATAAAGGCAAGGCTGCCGGAAAAGACGTGTCATCAATCACCAGGGCGTGCGTGTCGGGTGCAGCTTTGCCGCCATCTTTGCGTGATGGCCTGAAAGCCCAGGGGGTTGATGTTCTGCAATGTTACGGCACAGCTGACCTTGGTATCATCGCCTATGAGACCCCGGCTATGGAAGGCATGGTTGTGGACGAGGGTGTCATTGTGGAGATTGTCACGCCGGGGACAGGTGATTGCGTTGCTGAAGGTGATGTGGGCGAAGTTGTTGTTACCAGCTTTAACCGTGATTACCCCATGATCCGTTTTGCCACCGGAGATATGTCGGCGCTGCTGGCGGGCTCCTCACCATGCGGGCGCACCAATATGCGCATCAAAGGCTGGATGGGCCGGGCGGATCAGGCCGCCAAGGTCAAGGGCATGTTTGTGCATCCCGGACAGGTGGCAGCGGTGGCCAAAAAACATCGCGAACTGGGCCGTGTTCGCCTGGTGATCGGGCGTGCAAATGAACGCGATACCGTGGTTTTGAAAGCTGAGAGCAGTAGTCTTGACGTGGGGTTGGCTCAAGCCGTTGCGTGGAGTGTGCAGGAATTGTGCAAAGTACGGGCGGAAGTGGAGCTGGTTGCAATGAATAATCTGCCCAATGACGGGTTAATCATTGCAGATGAACGTTCTTACGATTAAGAACTGTTCTATGGTAAATCACGGGTCTGAAAATAAAACATCTGCAACGGGTGCCGAGAATGGCACTGCAAAAATCGGTGTTCTGATTATTAATCTGGGCACACCGGATGGCACTGATTACTGGTCGATGCGGCGCTATCTGAAGGAGTTTCTTTCTGATCCCCGGGTGGTTGAAACCAACCGGGTTCTGTGGTGGTTTATTCTCAATGGCATTATTCTGACAACGCGGCCTACGCGTAGCGGCAGGGCTTATGCTTCAATTTGGAACAGGGAACTTAATGAATCACCCCTGCGCACGATTACCCGGGCGCAAAGCGATCTGCTGGGAGCTTCTCTGTCCGGTAAATTTCCGGATATTATTGTTGATTGGGCAATGCGTTACGGCACACCTTCAATTGCGGAAAAAATTGAAGGGCTAAAGTCAAAAGGATGTGACAGGATTTTACTGTTTTCACTTTATCCCCAGTATAGTGCGGCTACAATAGCCACAGCCAATGACAAGGCGTTTGATGCTTTGGCAAAGATGCGCTGGCAACCTGCGGTGCGCACAGCGCCATCGTATGAAGCCGATCCCACATATATTTCAGCTCTGGTGCAATCGATGGAACACTCGATTGCCGGACTGGGATGGCAGCCCGATGTGGTGCTGGCGTCTTTTCACGGTTTGCCGCAATCTTATGTGGACAAGGGCGATCCTTATCAACGCCAGTGCGAGGTAACTGTTGAGCATATGCGTGAACAGCTGGGGTGGGATGAAAAACGCTTGCAGCTGACGTTCCAGTCGCGCATGGGCAGGGAGCAATGGTTGCTGCCTTATACCGACAAGACCCTTGAAAGTCTGGCGCGCGAAGGGGTCAGGAATATTGCTGTTATCACCCCGGGCTTTGCAGCGGACTGTATCGAAACCCTGGAAGAAATTGCCATGGAGGGCCGGGACATATTCCTGGAGAACGGTGGCGAAAATTTTGCCGCCATTCCTTGTTTAAACGACAGTCCGGAAGGAATTGGCGTGCTTGAAGCAGTTGTTATGCGCGAATTACAGGGCTGGATATGAGTGCGCTTGAGTGTTTTGCGTTTAAAATCTTATAATTTTCGCCCGAATCCCTATATTAACACCAGTATTGTTTATTTTGGAGACATGAAATATGTTCGGACCTGACGTCTTTGTCATTGTTATTGTTGCGGTTTTTATTCTTATTATCTTTGCCGGTGTCAAGACGGTGCCGCAGGGCTACAACTATACGGTTGAACGGTTTGGCAAATATACCCGCACATTGTTTCCGGGCCTGACGATTATTATTCCTTTCATTGACCGTATCGGCGCTAAAGTAAACATGATGGAGCGTGTCTATGAAGTGCCCAGCCAGGAAATTATCACCAAGGATAATGCCATGGTGACGACAGATGGCGTGGCCTATTTTCAGGTTCTCAATGCGGCCAGTGCGACCTACGAAGTCAATGATCTGGAAAATGCCTTCGGCAATCTCGCCATGACCAATATTCGTACGGTTATGGGTTCGATGGACCTGGATCAGTTGTTGTCTCATCGCGACGAGATTAATACGCGATTGCTGAGTGTGGTCGATTCAGCCACCGGCGTATGGGGCATTAAAGTAACGCGAATTGAAATCAAGGATATCGTGCCACCGCGCGATCTGGTTGAAGCCATGGGCCGCCAGATGAAAGCGGAGCGTGTAAAACGTGCAGTAATTTTGGAAGCAGAAGGCCAGAGGCAGTCTGAAATTCTGCAGGCCGAGGGTGATAAGCAAAGCCAGATACTTTCAGCCGAAGGCCGGCGTGAGGCTGCCTTCAGAGATGCCGAAGCGCGCGAACGCGCAGCCCAGGCCGAAGCTAAAGCCACCACGATGGTGAGTGAAGCGATTGCAGCGGGAGATATTCAGGCAATAAACTATTTTGTCGCGCAAAAATACATTGAGTCTTTGAAGGATATTGCATCCGCTGACAATTCAAAAGTTCTGATGATGCCCCTTGAAGCGGCAAGTGTGATTGGAGCGATCGGTGGTATAACCGAACTTACCAAGGCGGCATACGATAATGGAGGCGGCTCTAAAACATCCTCCACAGGCAGCCGTTCCAAATCCAAATCGAGCAGTACGGTGCCAACGACGCAATCTTGAAATCAAATGAGGACTGAAGTTCAATGAGTGAAATGTTCCCTTTTTTCTCCAGTCTTGGAGCCTGGAACTGGCTTGTTCTCGGTGGTGTCCTGATCGGTCTTGAAATTCTGGTCTCAGGCGTGTTTTTAATCTGGTTTGGATTGGCTGCACTGATTGTCGGTGCGATTGCGTTGGGGATAGATATCTCCTGGCAGTTTCAGTTTCTGCTGTTTGCAGCGCTGTCTTTGACTGCCGTGGTTCTGTCGCGCCGGTTTTTCAAGAATAATAATCAAAGCGACAGGCCTTTGCTGAACCAGCGCGCCGAACAAAACATCGGCCGCTCATTCGTCCTCACCAAACCAATTTTAAACGGGCGCGGCAGAATTCAGATTGCCGATTCCACCTGGGCGGTGGAAGGCGAAGATTGTGCTGCGGGAACCATGGTTAAAGTTGTCGGTGTCGAGGGATCGACCCTGAAAGTTGAACCGACCTGAAGCCAAGAACAGATTGCTTTTGACCACCCGCACCGTCCCGGCCTTGAGCCGGGACCTGCTAATTCCAACACACCGAATGGCAGCTTCGAGCCCTTATTGAAAGGTTGAGGTTGTCTAAAGAACCAAAGACGTTTTAGCTACACTCAGTTGAACAAAAATTGGATCATAGCAATGCAGATCGACGAAATCATCACGTTCTGGCGAGAGCAACAGAAATCCGATGAAGATGGAATGTGGACGCATATACTTGATCGTGAGGCACTCACACACGACCTCCACAGCTTCAATCTCGATCATCCGGTTAGCCCCTACGTCGGCGATGTGGCGAATGCGAGGGTGATTATCTTAGGTGCAAACGCTGGTTATGATCCTAATCTCACGCCAACTGAATTTCCGAGCAACGAGGCCGTCTCAAACTACGTCAATCGTGTCGACAATCCTTCTGCTGCAGATTGGTCCTTTGTCTCCCGCTATTATGACGACACAAACTATGGAGATTTTATTGCCGATGGGCGTGCCGTGTTAGTCAACGTGTGCGCTTATCGAAGTCCGAAAATTAGCCAAGAGCCCGACAATATAGCAATGATGAATAACTTATGCTCGGTAGCATTTACGCGACAATGGCTTCTCGAAGCTGTCCTACCGATGGCCGCCAAGGGCAAACGGCTGATCGTTGCGAAGCGGCACGGCCAATGGAAGCTTCCTCCATCCTTCCGCGACGCCGCAGGCGTTACATTTGATCCAGCTCCAATTAACCCGCAGATCACTAGCAAACCTTACTCTGAAATGATTGGCTTCCTCGCTGAGAGCTGACGTTCATTAACGCCTGATCCATGCGTGGCACCCAAGATTTGCCGAAACTACAGAGCTAGCTAAGGTCCGAAGGCTCAAAACAGAAGTCTGCTGCAACACCGTATTGGCGAAAATTGTTGTTGGATAGATGTCCATGTTCCGGGCGCGGTTATTGGGCGCGGTGCGGCGAAAGGAAGTTAAGTCCGAAAACCGGTCGTTTGTCGCCTTGGGAACCCACTCTAGCTCCATGGAATTAATCTTTGGAGGAAACCCGCCCGGCTTTGATCAAGGAAACAAGAATTGAGCCTGCCGCAACCAGAATGCCCAGCGCGATCAGGCTTATGGCTGCCATTATCATGAATGCTGCTGGAAGACCGCTCAGGCCACCGCCGCTGTATCCGGCATAAGAGGGCATCAGGTAGACGGCGTAGATATAAAGGGCAATGCCGCAAAGAGCTGCAACAAGGCCGAGGATGGATATTTTACTGGTGGTTTTCATTGGCGTTGCTCAGGTGCTAAAATCAACTGCCCTAATCGGCGTAGGTTAATCTCACGCCTACGCTATTGACGTCATAATCGGCGCCTGAGGTGCTGCTGTCAAATTTCCGGTAGCGGTATCTCGCCCCCAATGTCATGTTGCGACCGATATCATAGTCGATGCCAAATGACAGATTATAGGTGGTCTCGTTGAGTGTAATATCGTTGAAATCTTCATAATTTATTGCCGCCCGGGCATTGAGGTCAATGTTTTCGCGCCAGGCATGGGTGACGCTGAGGGCGGCTGAGCGCTGCACCGAACCTGATGAACCACTGAGCGTCGTCTGGCCCAGATCGGTTGACAGATTGGCGGTGACAACTGTCAGCTGGCTTGGTGCCCAGGTGAAAGCAGCATTGGCGACCAATGCGTCAACATCACTAAAACCGGCATCCTCAAATGTGGCCTGTCGGTAGCCGAGGGAGAATTCACCTCTTAACAGGCCGGAAAACTCAACGTTAATACCGGCGTTTGCGCCATAGCTTTGCGATCCGCGAATATCGCCATTATTATCAACTTTGCGGTCGTAGACGGTTTTGGTATGCGTCAATTCGCCAAACACCCCAAGGCGGGGCGAGACATCGTATCCCACTCTCAAAGCCGCGTTGACTTCGTAATTATTCCTGTCGGAATTATCTTCAATAGTGCCATTGGAAAGTGGTGTGTCATCATATTCATTTGATTGAAACCCACCGCGCAATATAACTGAAACCCGGTTAAAGCGTTTATTGAGTGCGGCACTGGCATTGAAGCGGTAAATGTCTGTTGGACTGGTGGCATTGGCATTGAGGTCGACTGAGCCGCGCGCTTCTTGATCAAGGATAAACCCGGTTCTCAAATCCAGCGTGGTATCGCGTCTGATGTCAATGCGAAGCTGGCCCTGAGTATTCAGGGTGACCGTGTCTTCGGAAGGATTTTTTTCAAAAAATGTGCGCGCACTGTCGAGACTTAGCCGCAGCGAATGACGCAACCAGTCGCTTTGCAGAACAAGAGAGGTGTTTAAGGTGTAAATCCGGTCACTGCGCTGGTTGGTCGCACTGGCAAATACATTGTCGGTATAATCGGCGCCGGCTTCATAAAGACTGGTCAGCACAAAGGATCGCAACCGGAGACCGCGACCATCATCGATGGCGCCGGGGTTGGGAGCCGGGATGTTTTCTTGTGCGCGGGGAGGGGTAATCTGCGCGCGATTTTCAGCAGCGTTTTCAGCAGCAACCTCGCTGGCAACATCTTCCGGCGGCTGGGGAGGGGGCTGGTTTTCAGCCAAAACCACACCGGACACAGTTTCCTGGGCCTGGGCAAGAGTGAGGCCTGCAGCACAAATTGCACCACAAATCACCCATTTTGCCACCCGTTGTTTTGTCGGCATTTGACACTTCCACTTACGAAAAACTGTGCCTGGCCCGCATGAAGCCTGAAAAGCCAAATGAAACCGTGAACCTGGAACTTTCACGAAAGCTAAACAATTATGGTTAAAAACTGGTGTATAAAGGCTTAGAGCCTCAAGGATTTACCCCTTGTGTTTGCGATGAAAAACGCGTTATTGAACCAGCAGTTTTTCAATAATTATTTTTGCAAGAAATCATCTATGCCGCAGGGACAAACACCCACAACACCATCAACAATTATAGAAACAGCGTGTCGAACGGTTGAGCTCGAGGCCTACGGGCTGGCGCAGCTTGCCAAGGCTCTTGCAGACGGGTTGGGCCGCGACTTTGAAAAAGCCATTGCGTTAATAGAAAAAGCCCAAGGCCGCGTCATCATTTCGGGCATGGGAAAGAGCGGACATATTGGCCGCAAAATTGCTTCAACGCTTGCGTCTACGGGCACTCCGGCAATGTTCCTGCATGCAGGCGAGGCCAATCACGGGGATCTGGGCATGATCACCGAAGACGATGTTATTGTCGCTCTGTCATGGTCGGGCTAAACTGCCGAACTTACCGGCATTGTCACCTATGCCACGCGCTTTGGCATCCCGTTGATTTCAATTACTTCAGGCGTTGCCAGCACTCTCGCCAAAGCCTCAACTGTCGCTTTGTGTCTGCCAAAATGCGATGAGGCCTGCCCCAATGGTCTGGCACCCACCACCTCTACCACCATGCAACTGACCATGGGCGATGCTCTGGCCACCACGCTTTTAGACCGGCGCGGTTTTACGCCGAGTGATTTCCAGACCTTTCACCCCGGCGGCAAGCTTGGAGCAGGCCTGAAGAAAGTCCGCGATATCATGCACACCGACAAGGACCTGCCGCTGGCGCGCAAAGAGACAAAAATGTCTGAAGCCTTAGTGATTATGACTGACAAGGCCATGGGGTGTCTGGGTGTTGTCAACGCAACTGGCGATCTTATCGGAGTTATAACCGATGGCGATTTGCGCCGTCACATGTCCGAAAATCTGCTTGGCATGTCAGTCGAAGACATCATGACCCGAGATCCAAAAACCATCGGCCCTGATGATCTTGCCTCAGCTGCGCTGAAACTGATCAATGCATCGGCAATAACCAGCCTGTTCGTCGTCGAAGACAAAAAGCCCACAGGTATCTTACATCTCCACGATCTCTATCGCATCGGTGTGGTTGAGGGGTGAGGCTTTCGTTAGCCGTGTAAAATCCATAGCAGGAAGGGGTTTGTAACCCCTTCCTGAAGGTTCATGAACATGCGTTGCCGATTTGATATTGGTTGTTAACGAGGAGTTTTTGAAAACTGAGTTTCCGGGAACATAGGCATGAATATTCCGAAAGGGGTTTCAAACCCCTTCCGGCAGGGCAAAGATCAACCCGGAGAAAGTATGATGAAAAACATTCGACCCATCCGCAATGAAAGCGACTACGACTGGGCGATTAAAGAGATCGAAGCCTACTTTGAAGATCAGCCCGCTCCCGGTACGCCCGACGCCGACAGGTTTGACGTTCTGGCCGCTCTTATCGAAACCTATGAAGACAAGAACTGGGCAATTGAAGCGCCCACGCCGGTAGACGCGATCCGCTACGCTCTTGAGCTTAATGGCAACAAGCAATCCCGCCTGGGGGCAATACTCGGGTCCAACTCAAGAGCGTCCGAGATAATGAACCTGAAACGGCCCCTGACGTTAGCCATGATCCAGCCTTATCATTTATCGGAGTGAGCGGTTCTTAGACGAGTTTACTAAAAAACATCAAATTATGCAGATCATTAAGAGTCTGGCTTCAGGACTAAAATGTCGCTGAAAGCGACTTTCGGGTCAGACACTAAGTGTGTGAACCCCTGATGCTGACCAAAGAGCCCACACATTCTTAGACTTGTCACCAGCCGCATTCGGGCATAATCTCTATTGAAAACGAGCTTCTGTGCCCCTCGCCCAAATTTGGTGCCATAGTCCTCGCGCACCCACAAAACCAAAAGGATCCCTGCCATGCCTACAATCAATCGATTTGCTGATTTTCATGATGAGATTACTGCCTGGCGCCGGGATATGCATGAGCATCCTGAGCTTTTGTATGAGGTGCATCGTACTGCCGGGCTGGTTGAGGAAAAACTTAAGGAATTTGGCGTTGATGAGGTTGCTACCGGTATTGGCCGCACTGGCGTGGTGGGGGTGATCAAGGGGCGCAATTCGGATAGCGGCCGGGTGATTGGCCTGCGTGCGGATATGGATGCCTTGCCCATCCACGAGATGACCAACCGCGAATATGCGTCGAAAACCGATGGTGTCATGCATGCCTGTGGTCATGATGGACATACTGCGATGTTGCTGGGGGCGGCCAAATATCTGGCTGAGACGCGTAATTTTGATGGTACGGCGGTGATTATTTTCCAGCCTGCTGAAGAAGGTGGCGCCGGTGGCAAGGCCATGGTGGATGACGGTCTGATTGAAAATTTTAAAATTGATTAAGTTTACGGCATGCACAATATGCCGGGTATTCCGGCGGGTGAATTTGCCATCCGCAAAGGTGCGATGATGGCGGCCACTGATACTTTTTCAATCGAAATTGAAGGCAAGGGCGCTCATGCCGCCATGCCGCACAATGGTATTGACCCCATTGTTGTTGGCGCAAATATGGTTCAGGCGCTGCAATCAATTGCATCACGAACAATTGATCCGCTTGGCTCGGTTGTGGTTTCGGTCACTACATTTCATGGCGGGGATGCATTTAATGTCATTCCCCAGGCGATAAAACTTACCGGCACTGTGCGCACTTTGGCAGCTGATATTCGCGACACTGCTGAAAGGCGTATGAAGGAAATTGTCGAACACACAGCTGCAACTTTTGGAGCAAGCGCCAAACTTCATTACGACAGAGGCTATCCCACCACCGATAATCACTCAAAACAAACGGATTTTGCCGTTGAAGTTGCCCGTGAAGTCGTCGGTCATGATCGCGTTGAGCCCAATACTCCGCCGCTCATGGGCGGTGAAGATTTCTCATTTATGCTCAATGCCTGTCCCGGCGCATACATATTTGTCGGTCAGGGCGATACCGCCGGGGTGCATCATCCTGAATATGACTTTAATGATGAAATCATTCCTATCGGGTGCTCATATTGGGCGAAAATTGTTGAAACGGCGATGCCGCTGGAAAAATAATATAAACATCTCGTTCACCATTTTACCTTACACGTTGTTTAGAATTTTGACAGGCGGGCAACTATATTTGCCCATTGTATTGCGTAGTAAGGGATGCCCCATGTCGATAGTGAATATTATTTTAGAACCCAAACGTGGACTAATCCGCGGGTTTGTCTTTGCACTTTTTGCCCTGACTTTGTCAGGGTGCGCGGTAGGCTCGGTTGCCGGTGCCGCTGTAAGTCTTGTGTCGGGTACTGTGACGGCGGCAGCGGACGTTACTTCCAGTGTCGTTGGCGGTGTGGCTGACGCGGTAACACCTGATAGTGACAGCGAAACAACAGATTAGTTTTGTGCCATATTGTAACAGCTGATTTATTTCAATAAGATACGTTCTTGAAATAATTCTCTATGGCAATAATTCAATATGAATGCAACGAATACGTCAGTCGATATTTTTATCATCGGTGGCGGCATCAATGGTGCCGCTGTTGCCCGCGATGCCATCGGTCGCGGTTTCAGTGTCATGCTGGCCGAAGCTGAAGATTATGCCAGCGCCACCTCATCGTCATCTTCCAAGCTTATTCATGGCGGCCTGCGCTATCTCGAAACCTATGAATTCAGTCTGGTGCGCGAAAGTCTGCATGAGCGCGAAACCATGCTCAAAATTGCCCCGCATATCTGTTTTCCCTTACGCTTTTTAGTGCCGATAACGCGCACGCAAAGGCGCCCGGCCTGGATCGTGCGCATTGGTCTGATGCTGTATGATTTTCTCTCCGGCGCAAAGCTGCTGGCGCGCAGCGGTGCCTTGTCAAAGGCTGAGGTGGCCGCTCTGCCGCGCTTAAGAAAAAAGGATCTCACAGCGGTCCTGCATTATCCTGATTGCTGGATTGATGATGCCCGTCTGGTGCTCTCTACGCTTGTGGATGCGCGCAGGCGCGGGGCGGATATTCTCAATTACCGCCGGGTTGAAAAAATTACCCCGATTGAAGATGGCTACTCCATTGAACTGGATGAAAGAGGCAGCAAACGTAACGTTCATGCGCGCTACGTGGTCAATGCCGCCGGTCCGTGGGCCAATGAGGTGCTTGACGTTACTGAAGCCCCCTTTCCACGCTCCGGCCTTCGTTTGGTCAGGGGCAGCCATATTGTTCTTAAAATGCCGGAACCGGCTGAAAATGTGGCCTATACTCTGCAAAGCCGTGATGGCCGCGTAATCTTTACCTTGCCATGGCTGAACAGCAGATACCTGATTATCGGCACCACCGATGCGCCGCAAAAAGAAAATCCCAGACAGGCCAAATGCAGCGATGAAGAGCGCGATTATCTGTTGAAGTCCTATAATCGTTATTTCGCCCACCCCGGGGGTGCTGCCACAAGTGCTGATGTGGTGTGGACCTGGGCCGGGGTGCGCCCGCTTATTGATGATGGCGAGGATAATCCCAGCAAGGTGACGCGCGAACCGCGTCTGGCGGTACAGAAAAACGGCGCGGGTGCCTTTGTCACCATCTATGGCGGCAAACTGACAACACACCGCACACTTGGCGAAAAGTCATGGCGGAGCTGGCCGCAAAGGGTGCCGACAAAGGCGCTTCGTGGACCGCAACCAAACCGCTCTATGGCGGTCGTCTTGGCCGGGAGGCACTGCAAAGGCTGGCTGATGAGGGGCCTGAAGCTGTTGACAGGAATATCCGTCAACGCTGGGTCTTTACCTATGGGGATGAGGCCCAGGCACTGTATGATGCCGTTGTGTCGGACCGAGAAGCAGGCGAGATCATCGCTCCGGGAATTCTACGTGCAGAATTGCAACATAGCATCGATTGTGAAGATGTTTTAACGGCAGAAGATTTCCTCTACCGCCGGACCAAGCTGTTTATTGACCTTGATGATGCCGGAATAAAAGCTGTCGAAAGCTGGTTTGACAGCCGCAAATAATTTTACCGCACGCTATCAACGCGCCCAAAAAACAGAAAACTGTTCCAGAATGCGACACCTGTTAGGGGTTTGTATACTTGGCGCCTTGAATTTTGCGTTATATTTCAGTGCTTTGTGATTGGTGCCGGGGCGAAATTTTAGACATTATTTATAGATCAAGAGTATTATTCACGCCAAAGGGTAACGCCGGGTTGGTTAAACCTTGCGCGTAGTTTGTTTCAAGTTGGTGGGGAAAGTATGGATCTCGCAACAATTATCGGCATAATCGTTGCCTTTGTAGTGGTATTGGCGGCCATTGTTACCGGCGGCAATTTCATGACTTTCATCAATATTCCCTCTCTACTTATTGTTTTTGGGGGCGCTATTGCCACAACAATTTTACGCTTTCCCCTTACCGGTATTCTGGGCGCTTTTGCTTTGGGTGGTAAAACTGTTTTCTCCAACAAAAAATTTGAAGCTCGTGAAACAATCGATGAAATGGCTCGCCTGGCTGATGTCATTCGCAAAAATGGACCGCTTGGTCTTGAAGGTGTTCCGATTGAAGATGAGTTTCTTGCCAAAGGCATCCAGTATATTGCCGATGGGTATGATGCCGAATTCATCAAAGATACAATGGACCGCGAAAGAGATCTGAATCTTGAGCGTCTTGAAGAAGGTGCCCGGGTATATAAAGCTTTTGGTGATGCAGCCCCTGCCTTTGGCATGATTGGAACTCTTGTGGGGCTGGTGCAGATGTTGAGCACCATGGATGATCCCTCCACCATTGGACCGTCGATGGCGGTGGCGCTGTTGACGACACTTTATGGTGCGATGATTTCCAATATGGTCTGTCTGCCCATAGCCGATAAACTTGCCGCCAAATTCAAGGTTGAAGAGTTGAGCCAGAACCTGGCCATAGACGGCATTCTTCAAATTCGTGCCAACAAGAGCCCCGACGTCATTAAAGATGTGCTGGTATCCTACCTGCCGCAAAACCTTCGTGATGAGGTTGCCGAAGCAGCTTAGGAAAACGGCTATCGGGCGGAACTAAAAGACTGAAGACAGACATGGCAAAGAATAAAGCACCGGTTATTGAAGGAGCCCCGATGTGGATCGTGCTGTTTGCCGATCTCATGTCATTGCTGGTGGTTTTTTTCGTGTTGCTGATCTCGTTTTCTATTCAGGATGACAAGAAACTTCAGGTGGTTGCCGGCTCCATGCGTGATGCTTTCGGTATTCGAAAAGAGATCAACAAAGCCGGTATGATTGAACGCGAAGGCTCGCCTGCGCGCGATTACGTCAAAAATATTTCGGTGCTCGATTCAAAAAATGACACGGACTTCTCCAGCATCCGCAACAACAGAAAAAGTAAACAGGGTTCTGAAGCCAACACCTATGAAATCAAGGAAAATAACGTTGAAACTCCGCGCCAGTTTGCCCTGGCCGCAGCCTCTCTGCGCCAGGCGTGGCAGACTATGCCCGATATCGCTGAAATTGCTGAAAGCCTGATCCTTGAAGAAACGCCTGAGGGTCTCAATATTCAATTGCTTGATCAGGAAGGCCGTTCGATGTTTCCTACCGGCTCGGCCGAACCTTATGATCGCACCAGACGGCTGCTCACCAAAATTGCTCCGGTACTAAAAGCAATGCCCAACCGGGTACGGATAACCGGTCATTCGGATTCCACCAAAAATTATCGAACCGACAATTACGGTCTGTGGGAACTGACCGCTGATCGAGCCAATGCGGCACGGCGTATTTTAACTGAAGGCGGCATGACGGATGATCAGTTCTTCGCGATTGTAGGTAAGGCTGACAGTGAGCCATTGTTTCCGGAAGATACGTTTCTGGCGGCCAACCGGCGTATTTCAATTCTGATCATGAATGAGGCACCGCCAATATTGCCAACTCAAAAGCCGTAAGTCATCAACAGTGATAATAAATAAGAAAAAGCCCGGTTTTGATGCCGGGCTTTGTCATAATTGTTTTGCTGTGATGGTTATTTGATAAAGCCATCGAATTTCTTTTTGAAGCGGCTGACGCGCCCGGCGCGGTCAACAAGATGACCGCCACCGCCGGTCCAGGCAGGATGCGAAGATGGATCAACATCCAGCGTCAAAGTGTCACCTTCAGAACCGTATGTGGATCTGGTTTCATATGTTGTGCCATCAGTCAATGCTACTGTGATGGTATGATAATCGGGGTGGATATCGCTCTTCATCTGTCTAAACCTGAATTTGCTGGTCGCTGTGACCTGATAATTTTGCGCTGATATACCCTATGATTGCAGCGGACACAAGTGGCTTGGGCTATCTTGAATAATATATCTCAAATTTTGTTGGTCTGGATTGGTATAATCGTGTAAATGTCCGCTGACCTTAGGGAGTAAAAAAAGCGTGCAGTCCAAACAAGCCCAAGATGCGCCGCGCAGTTCCAGCGATACGGGTGCAGAATCACTTGAAGATGTGGCTAAGCGTCGGCGTAAAAGCCGTAATTTGCGCCCGCTGTTACAACTTCTCCCTTATGTAACGCGCTATAAGGGCCATGTGCTATGTGCATTTTTGGCCTTGTTTACAGCCTCCGTTGCCACACTGGCCGTGCCGCTGGCTCTGCGCCGCATTGTCGATCTGGGATTTTCCGCCGAAAATGTTGAGTTTATTGATAATTACTTCGCCATGATGATTGTCATCGCTGCGGTTCTGGCGCTGGCAAGCTCGGCGCGGTTCTATTTTGTCACCTGGATTGGTGAGCGCGTGGTGGCGGATTTGCGCGATGCGGTGTTTGCCCGCCTGACAGCTTTAAGCATGAGTTTTTATGAGCGCACCCAAACCGGTGAGGTGCTGTCGCGTTTAACTGCCGATGCAACGTTGATAAAATCAGCCTTTGGTGTCAGCGCATCCTTGGCCTTGCGCAATATTTTTCTGTTTTTCGGGGCAGCCGCAATGATGGTTTATACCAGCCCGCGTCTGAGCGGCCTGGTATTGCTCGCTTTGCCAATTATCGTTATGCCGCTGGTATTGTTTGGCAAAAAAGTTCGCAGACTATCACGCGATGCTCAGGATTCGCTTGCTGATACAACCGCTTTCGCCAATCAAAGCCTGACTTCAATGCAGACAGTACAGGCTTTCAACCATGAAGAAAAAGACCGGAAATATTTTAGTATCGCTGTCGAAAATGCCTTTGAAGCTTCACGGTTGCGGATGAAATCGAGGGCGATTTTGACGGCTTTTGTAATTTTCCTGACTTCAGCAAGTATTGTCATCATCCTGTGGATGGGCTCACAGGAAGTTCTCATTGGCAGGCTTTCCGGCGGTACTTTGAGCCAGTTTGTGCTCTATACGGTATTCGCTGCCGGTGCCATGAGCCAATTGAGCCAGGTATGGGGTGAAATTCAACTGGCGGCGGGAGCGGGCGAGCGGCTGGCGGAACTTCTCAATGAAGCCCCCGACGTGCAGGCCCCGGCAAACCCCAGGGTTTTTCCCGATCCATTGCGTGGTGAAATTGAATTTGACCATGTAACCTTTCATTATCCGGCGCGACCGGACCAACCTTCTTTAAATGACGTTTCCTTTGTCATTAAACCGGGAGAGAAAATAGCCATTGTCGGCCCGTCGGGGGCGGGTAAAAGCACATTGTTTCAACTGTTGCTGCGGTTTTATGATATTCAGTCGGGAGCCATAAGAATTGATGGGATTGGCGTTGATGAGGTTGACCCCTCACATCTTCGCGCACTTTCGGCCATTGTCCCGCAATCGCCGGTCATTTTTTCAACCAGTGCCAGAGAAAATATTCGCTATGGCAAGCCTGACGCAAGCGATAAAGAGGTTGTAGAAGCTGCTAAATCAGCGCTGGCGCACGGTTTTATCGAGGAGTGCCCGAAAGGCTATGATACATCATTTGGCGAAAGAGGCATGACACTGTCGGGCGGGCAGCGTCAACGTATAGCGATTGCCCGGGCGATGTTGAAGAATGCACCGATTTTGCTGCTCGATGAGGCGACAAGTGCGCTGGATGCGCAAAGTGAACTGAGTGTTCAACAAGCTTTGGACGGGCTGATGCAGGGCCGCACCACACTCATCATCGCCCACCGCCTGGCGACAGTTAAAAATGCTGATCGCATTTTTGTCATGGAAAACGGTCGCATTGTGGCCGAAGGCAGCCATGATCAACTTATCAAACAGGGCGGGCTTTACCGCCAGCTTGCTGATCTGCAATTTTCTGCCGGTCTTAACGCCGACACAATAGCGGCGCAGTAATTGCACCGGTTTTCCAATGAAAAGGATTGTTAATGTCACGTCGTACAACCATCATAACGTGGGTTGGAGTGTTTTTTCTGCTGGGGCTGAGTGCCTTTGGCGTTCGTGTCTGGTCGCAGGCGGGGCAATTCACCACGGTCAAGAATTTGAACAGCAATGCGTGCCAGATTTATGGCGGTATTCTGGCACCTGAAGATATTGCAATCGATCGAAGTGCCCGGGTTGCCTATATCTCAAGTCTTGATCGAAAGCTGGTAAGTTCTCAAAAACCCGAGGCTTCGGCTCAACGCGGTTCAATCCGCATGCTTGACCTGTCGTCATATACGCCCGGTGGGGAAATCAATTACAAAGACGTAACCCCGGAAATGCCAAAGCGTTTTCAGCCACTCGGGCTCAGTCTTTTCGTCGCCAAGGATGGAACCAGCCGGCTGTTTGTGGTTAATCAGGCGGATGCAAACTCTCAGAGCGTGGAGATTTTCCGCATAACTTCCGACGGTCTGGCCTATGAAAAATCTGTTGATTTAGGAGCAGATGTAGCCTTTGCCAATGATGTGCTGGCGGTGGGGCCGGATCAGTTTTATGTGACCGACAGTTCCATTTCCGGGCCGATGTCCTGGCTGCTAAATTTTGCCTTTCAGCGTACAGTATCAAAAGTGTTTTACTTTAATGGTGAAAAGCTTGGCCCTGCGGCATCTGATTTTGTTATGGCCAATGGGATTGCCATGTCGAAAAATGGCGAGGAGCTATATGTCCTTGATACTTCGGCGCGCACATTGCGGTTTTTCAATCGCAATACCTCTGATGGTGTTCTTGAGGATAGTGGTGTTTTGTTCATCGGCACAGGTGTAGATAATATTGATGTGGCTGAGGACGGGGCCTTGTGGATTGCCGCGCATCCAAGGTTGATGGATTTTGCCATGTATAGTGCTGGATTGAGAGCGACATCTTCGAGCCAGGTGATCCGCGCGGTAAAAGACAATGCGGGTGGCGGAGAAGTGCGTACGGTTTACCTCGATCTGGGGGAAAATATTTCCGGGTCCAGCGTCGCAGTTGCTTATGACAAGTCCTTCATCATCGGTTCTGCCATGGACAACAAGCTGGCGATTTGCACGCGTAAATAAAGCGGTCTCAGCTTATTTCTCAGTGAGTTTCAGTTCAATACGACGATTGCGCCGATATGCTTCAACAGTATTACCGGTATCCAGTGGCTGGAATTCACCGAAACCTGCGGCCACCAGCCGGTTTGCCGGAACGCCCTCAGCCACCAGATGGCGCACTACGGCGATAGCGCGGGCGGCGGAAAGTTCCCAGTTGGAGGGGAATTGTTCCGTATTGATGGGATCGGCATCGGTGTGACCGTCAACGCGCAAGACCCAGTTGACTTCACTGGGTATCTGGTCCTGTAATTCAATCAGGGCTGCACCCAGTTTCTTGATATCCTCCTTGCCTTCAGGATTAATGGTGGCTTCGCCTTTGGCGAAGAGGACTTCGGATTGAAACACAAAGCGGTCACCAACAACGCGAATATCAGAGCGCTTTTTTAAAATTTTGCTCAGTTTTTCGAAAAAATCCGATCTGTAGCGCTCCAGCTGCCGGACCCGTTTGGCAAGGGCAATGTTAAGGCGCTTGCCGAGATTTTCTATTCTCTGTTTTGCCAGGCTTCGGGACTTTTCGGAATTTCCCAGCGCTGCACTGATTGAGGCCAGCTGCCGGCGAAGGGCTGTTATCTGCTGATTTAAAATTTCAATCTGGCTCAAGGCCTGGGCTTTAATTCTTCGCTCATCATTCAGGGCATTTGTGATGCCGGTAATACTGCCGGCATTTTTCTTGTTGTCCAACTGGTTTTGTCGAATCGTTTCCTGAAGCCTGTCCTGTTCAATTTCTGTCGCGGCCAGTACGGCTTTCAGAGTTGCAAGATCGTTTTCCAGTGAGCTTTTGGAGCTGCGTTCAAGAGAGAGAATTTCGGTAAGTTCGGATATCTCTGCCTGAAGCCGGGACAAGGCTGTGTCGCGACCGGTTATCTCGCGCGCCAGTAGAAATTGCGCCAACATGAAAATTGACAAAAGAAAAATAATTACAAGCAGCAATGTTGCCATGGCATCGACAAACCCGGGCCAGTAGTCGGCAGAGTTTTGTCTATGTCGCCGTCTTGACGCCATGGCCATGAGGATTAGTCCCTTTCGCGCTGAGGCCGCTGCGGGGTGTCATTGGCAATCTGTTCCAGAACATCTTTAATTTCGGCCTGCTTTTCAGCCTGGGCCTCAACCCAGTCTCTGATGGTCTGTTGTTCGGTGCGCATCTGATTGACAAGATCATTGATGCCAAGTGCGAGGGCTTCCATGGTGTTATCGTCACTGCGGTTGCGTGCCTGGTAATTGTTCAGATGTTCAATACTGCGTTGCATCCCCAGTAGGGCGTGGCGCAAGTGCTCCGGCGAAACGCCTGTTCCAGCGGTGGTGTCATCTTCGACGGTTGATATGTTTGTAACCGTTGACAGCCAGTCTTCGAGGTTGGTGTAAAAACGGTTTTGCGCCTGGGATGTCTGCAGATCGAGAAATCCCAAAATCAGGGATCCGGCAAGCCCGAACAGGGAGGATGAAAAAGCTGTCCCCATACCTTGTAACGGTGCTTCGAGACCGGCGCGAAGCTCTTCAAAAATCACACCGCTGTCGTTGCGCCCGACATCAAGGGTGCGGATGGTCTGGGCGACGGAGTTTATTGTGTCGAGCAGGCCCCAGAAAGTACCAAGCAGCCCCAGGAAAATAAGCAAGCCGATCAGATATCGCGAAATGTCGCGGGCTTCATCAAGCCGGGTGCCGATGGAATCGAGTAAAGAGCGCATCGACAATGAGGTCAGCAGCATGCCGCCTCTTTGTTCACCCAGCATGGTTGCCATCGGTGCCAGCATAACCGGCGGGCTTGCCAGTTTAAGGCCGGGATCGCCAAACCTGAAGGTATTGACCCACTCCACTTCGGGAAACAGAATGATTACCTGTCGAAAGGCATAACCGATACCGAGTATCAAAATACCTACAATCAGGCCGTTCAAGCCAGGGTTTGCTGCGAAAGCCCCGCCCAGTTGCGGATACAGGATGGCGGCCAAAAAGCCCACAATAATCAAAAAAATCACCATCCTTACGACATAGGTTCGCGGCGATTCCAGTTGATATTGTTCAGCGTGTAATGACATAAATCCACAGATGCTTTTCGGTTAGCGAAGAAGCATCCTAGCCGATTCATTTCTTATAGAGAAGTGCTGACTTCAAGATCATGACCCAGAAGTACATTAAGGCTTGAGCAACTTTTCCATCTGGGTGTGCAGCGTGGAATTTGCGGCAAGAACATTACCGGTTTCCATCATTGTCGGCTTGCCGGTGATATCGGTGATTGTGCCACCTGCTTCGCGCACCAGAAGGGTGCCTGCGGCGATATCCCAGGGGCTGAGGTCGCGCTCCCAGAATATGTCAAACCGGCCTGCTGCGAGCCAGGCGAGGTCGAGCGCGGCCGAGCCAGTGCGCCGGATGCCGGCGACCAGTGGTTGCAGTTTGGCCAGTTCTTCCCTGAACAGCACAAGATCGCCCCGGCCCTGATGAGGAACACCGCAGCAGACCACTGAGAGGTCAAGAGATTTACGGTTGGCTACACGCAGGCGAAAGCGGTCATTGAGAAAGGCGCCCTGGCCACGTTCTGCGACAAACAATTCGTCCAGAGCCGGGCAGTAGATCACACCGGCAACAAGAACGCCTTCGCGCTCAAGGGCGATTGAAATCGAAAACAGCGGGATGCCATGCAGAAAATTGGTAGTTCCGTCAAGCGGATCAATAATCCACTTGTGGGTTTTGTCAGTGCCTTCAATCGAGCCACTTTCTTCCATCAAAAATGAGTAACCGGGCCGGGCGTGTTCGAGTTCCTCGTAAATAACCTTTTCTGCGCGTTTGTCTGCGGCCGAGACAAAATCCCCCGGGCCCTTGAGGGAAACCTGGAGGTTCTCAACTTCGCCAAGATCACGCATTAATCCGCGCGCAGCTTTTTGAGCAGCCTGAACCATGACGTTGAGAAGTGCTGATCTGGCCATTATTGCGCCCGGCGAACGTAGCTGATGTCGGTGGTATCAACGATGATCTTTTCGCCCGGAGAAACAAACGGTGGAACCATGACCCTGACGCCGTTTTCCAGGGTTGCAGGCTTGTAGGATGACGTGGCGGTCTGCCCTTTGACGGTGGGCTCGGTTTCGGTGATTTCCAGGGTCACATGTTCGGGCAGGGCAATGGAGATGGGGCGTTCTTCGTAAAGCTCAAGATCAACCTGCATGCCATCCTGCAAAAAGGCAGCGCGCTCGCCAACGAATTCGCTGGAAAGCTCTATCTGTTCATAATTCTCAAGGTCCATGAATGTTAACATTTCACCATCGGCAAACAGGAACTGGAAAGCTTTTTGATTAAGGCGTACACGCTCAACAGTTTCGGATGAGCGAAAACGCTCATTGAGTTTGGTGCCTTCAATGATATTTTTCAGTTCAACCTGGGCAAAGGCACCCCCCTTGCCGGGCTTGACGTGCTGGGTTTTTACCGCCACCCACAGCCCGCCTTTGTGCTGAATAATGTTGCCGGGGCGAATTTCGTTACCGTTGATCTTCATGCTAGACGTGACCTCTCAAAAGCCTGAGCCGCATCCCGGTTCAGGTGGAATTTGTGCGCAACCTAACAAGTCTTCTCAAAGTTTGCACCTGAAAAGCACATTTTAATTAGCAAAGAGATATTCTTTATTGAGAAAGGTTTGATTTGGTGGATGAGCCGTATTGCTTTTCCCACAATTTCGCCCGTCTTTCGGCTTCACGGCGTTCGCCTTCGCTTAAAGCTGCGGCCAATTCATCAAGCTCGGTATTGGTGAGTCCGCGGGCACGGGCGAGAATATTCCATTTTGCCGCTTCAATAAAATCGCGCTCCACCCCGCGGCCCTTGTGGTACAGCCGGGCCATGCGGTTCTGGGCGACAACATTGCCTTTGTTGGCAGCAAACAGAAGCCACTTTGCACCGACTTTTTCGTCTTTTTCCAGGCCATCGCCCTTGAAGGATAAAAATCCGTAATCGACAGCGGCATCAACATTGCCCTGAATGGCGGCCTTGCCGATCCATTTGGCGCTTTCAATCTGGTTTTTTTCAACCCCTCGCCCTTCCGCATAAAGAACGCCGAGGCTGTATTGCGCCAGGGCGTTGCCCTGTTCTGCAGCTTTTTTAAACCATTTGGCGGCCTTATCCCAGTCCGGGGCAAGCCCTTGAACGCCGGTATATAATATGGCCATGTTATATTGCGCCCTGACATGGCCTTGCTGGGCGGCTCTGAAAAAATTCAGTCGGACCTGATCCATGTCGATCGGGCCGCCTGTTTTGGCCATAAGCATCAAGGCCAGCTCAAACTGAGCTTCACGATGGCCTTTGTCTGCGGCTTTTTGAAACCAGCTGCGGGCCCGTTCAAGGTCTCTTTCAACGCCGAGTCCGCTAAGATACAACGACCCCAGCATGGTCTGGGCACGTAAGTCGCCGTTTTCAGCGGCCTTCAACGCCTCACGAAAGGCTGTTGCATAATCGCCCTTGGAATAGGCCGTGAAGGCTTCGCGGAATTGAGCTAATGCCGGGCCGGGAAAAATACTGAAAGCCATGATGATGGCGATCAGGGCATATGCTGGCCGCCACTTCACTGTTTTCTGCCACAATCTGCGATTAGATGGCTTATGGATTTCAGGGTCTCGCCGGCTTTTTGGCCGGAACTCCAGATGGAGGCATCGAGAGACAGGAAATCAACACCAGCCTCAATCAGTGCGCGGTTTTTACCTACATCGGCACAAGCTGGAGCAACACAGGGAATTTCAAACAATCCGCTCCACCAGTCAACCAGGCTTTCCAGTGATTGCGGTTCATTGGAGGAATGAGGATTGGGAAGATCGGGGTCGAATAAAATATAGTTGGTGCCAACCTCGCCAAAACACATACTGTCGTGCCGGTTGAGAGCTGTGGTGAAGCCAACGATGCGGTCATCACCAAGTTCTTTTCTTGCCCGTTCATAGGTTTCAATATCGCCGGATATCTGAACGCCGTCCGCCCCGATCTCGCGGGCGAAAGCAATGTCGTCAGCGACAATAAATGCTGCTTCATGCTCAAGCGCACATTGCATCAAGGTGCTGGCATGTTCGGGCGAGGATTTGTCGGCGTTGGAATAAAGCACGGCTGCAACATCATTTGCGCTCAGTGCCTCACTGAGCAAAAACCCAAGAACATCCAGCGGCTGCCCTTCAGGGGCTGTTAAATACAATCTACAAGGATGATCTCTCACCGGGCCCAACCCTCCACACATTTTCGTGACAGTGCCTATCACTATCGCCTGATTAAGGCGACTTCTGGGCAAAATTTATGAGGATGTTTCCAGAGATGCTTCCCATTTGCCACAGGCTGCCAGACCGTTCATGCGGGCGCGGTGGGCGAAAGCCGATTGGGCGGCGGTGACATTTTTCGGTTTTCCGCACCATGCTTTTAGCGGCGCTGCCTGCAGGGCGCGACCATAGGAAAAGCTCAGTTTCCATGGTAAATCCGCAATTTTGTTCATGGCATTCAATCGAGAGGTTGCCTGCTTGTCTGACTGGCCGCCGGATAAAAACACAATACCCGGCAAGGCGGACGGTACGTTTTCCTTGAAACACCGGATGGTTTTTTCAGCTATTTCCTCATCGCTTGCCTGCACCGCACAAGTTGAGCCGGACAGGACCATGTTGGGTTTCAAAATAACCCCTTCAAGCATGACATTTTGCTCTTCCAGAGCGCTGAACAGGGCCTTGAGGGCCGCCGATGTTACTTCAAAACAGCGATCAATATCATGATCACCATCCATGATAACTTCAGGCTCGACTATGGGGACAATTCCGGCTTCCTGCGCCAGAGCTGCGTAGCGGGCGAGGGAGTGTGCATTGGCGTTGAGGCAGTTTTGTGTCGGGATGCCGGGGCCGATATTGATGACCGCGCGCCATTTGGCAAAGCGGGCACCAAGTTGATGGTATTCGGCAAAGCGTTCGCGCAGACCATCCAGGCCCTCGGTGATTTTTTCTCCAGGGCTGCCGGCAAGGTCTTTGGCACCGGTGTCGACCTTGATGCCGGGGATGGCGCCGGTCTCGCATATAAGCTGACACAGAGATGTGCCGTCGGCTGCTTTTTGCCGCAAAGTTTCATCAAACAGGATAACTCCCGAGATGTATTCTTTCATGGCGTCTGTGGTTCTGAATAAAAATTCGCGATAATCACGCCGGTTTTGTTCGGACGATTCGGTGTTGATACTGTCAAAGCGCTTTTTAATGGTGCCGCTGCTTTCGTCGGCGGCAAGGATACCCTTACCGGTGGCGACCATTTTTTGTGCGATTTCGCGAAGTTCCTGCGCGTGTGCGGTCATGTTTTCGTCTCCCATTGAAAATATTACCTTATGAATTGAAGCGGCACCAGGTCAGCAGTTTTTATGTAAAACCTTGACGCCGGGTAATTCCTTGCCTTCGAGCCATTCCAGAAATGCGCCGCCGGCGGTTGAAATAAAAGTGAAATCATCGCTGACGCCCGCGTTGTTCAAAGCAGCGACAGTATCACCGCCGCCGGCAATTGAACTCAAATGCCCGGATTTGGTTAGTCCAGCCACCATGCGGGCTGCTTCATTGGTGCCGTGATCGAACGGCGGCATTTCAAAGGCACCAAAAGGTCCGTTCCACACTACGGTTTTGGCTTCGGCAAAAATTTCTCCAAGATTCTTAAGACTGTCAGTACCGATATCCAGTATCATCTCGCCATCGCGCACTTCAGCCACCGGGCAGACACGGGATTTTGCGTGGGCTTTAAAATCTTCCGCCACCACCACGTCTGTGGGCAGAATGACAGTTGTATTCTGTTCTTCAGCCGTTTTGAGGATGTTGCGGGCGACATCAAGCAAATCAAATTCGCACAGTGATTTTCCAACGCTGAAACCCTGGGCGGCAAGAAACGTGTTGGCCATGGCACCGCCGATAACGAGTACATCAACTTTGCTGCACAGGTTGCCGATCAGGTCCAGTTTGGATGAAATCTTGGCCCCGCCGATGACAGCCACAAGGGGGTGTCGGGGATTGCCAAGCGCCGTGTCCAGCGCCTCAAGTTCGCGTTCCATTGCCCGGCCAGCAGCTGAGGGCAATACACGGGCGATGCCTTCGGTCGAGGCGTGAGCCCGGTGGGCGGTTGAAAATGCATCATCAACATAGATCTCGCCGAGGTCTTGCAGTTGTTTGACAAAGGCTGGATCATTATTTTCTTCACCGGCATGAAACCGGGTATTTTCCAGCACCAGAACCTCACCCGGCTGCATCTGCCGGGCGGCTTCAATTGCTGTGCAATTGCACCAGTCGGTTTCAATAAACTTCACCGGCCTGCCAATTTTACCGGCCAACACCGGAACCACCGGCCGCAGTGACATTTCCGGCACCACAACGCCCTTGGGACGGCCCATGTGCGAGAGCACAATGACAGCGGCATTTTTGTCGAGCAGTTCGTTTAGCGTTGGCAAAATACTGTCAATGCGGGTGGTATCGCGCACTTTTTCGCCATCAAGAGGCACGTTTAAATCGACGCGCAGTAAAACACGTTTGGCACTGACATCGAGGTCATCCAGTGTTTTCAGTTTGCTCATCTATAGCAGTTTACCCATAAGCACGGCGACATCGCTCATACGATTTGAAAAGCCCCATTCATTGTCATACCACGACAAAACCCGAACCAGGCCACCGTCGACAATCTGGGTTTGGGTCAAATCAAAGGTGGAAGAAGCTGGCGCATGGGTGAAATCAATCGACACCAGCGGCTCATCATTAACGGCAAGAACACCCTTGAGCGGTCCCGCAGCTGCTGCTTTCATGGCATCATTGATGGCTTCAACGCTGGTGGGGTTGGCAGGTACAAATGCCAGGTCAATCAGGGAGACGTCGGGCGTCGGCACGCGGATTGATGTGCCATCCAGTTTGCCCTGAAGTTCCGGCAAAACCAGACCAAGCGCTTTGGCGGCACCGGTGGAGGTGGGGATCATTGACATGGCAGCTGCGCGGGCGCGCCGCAGGTCGGAATGATCTGTATCGACAACGGGCTGGTCGCCGGTGTAAGCATGAATAGTGGTCATAAACCCACGTTCAATACCACACAGATCCTGCAAAACCTTGGCAACCGGTGCGAGGCAGTTTGTGGTGCAGGATGCGCATGAGACAACATTGTGGGATTTGTCCAGGTCCATGTGGTTGACACCATAGACGATGGTGGCATCAACGCCGCCGGCGGGAGCTGAAATCAATACTTTTCTGGCACCGGCAGTTAAATGGGCCGAGGCCTTTTCCTTGCTGGCAAAAACACCGGTACATTCGAGGGCAACGTCAATGTTGAGACGGCCCCAGGGCAGGTCTGCCGGGTTGCGCTCGGAAAAACACTCAATCAGGCCGTTGCCCAGATCAATGCCGTTATCAAGGACTTTAATATCTCCTGAATAGCGGCCATGGACTGAATCAAATTTGAACAAATGGGCAGTGGTCTTTATGGAACCCAGATCATTGAGGGCAACGACCTGGATGTCGGTGCGGCCCGATTCTGCTATTGCCCGTAATATATGGCGGCCAATACGACCAAACCCATTAATTGCTACTCGAATTGCCATTGCTTTTTCTCCTCAAGCGATCCCGCAGATGCGGTCCTTTAAATACTGCTGCTTGTTTCCCAGGTATCCCTGGTCTCTATACCATTGCGGGTTAATTTTCCAGTTGACTAATCGCCGCATCCACCACGGCTTCGGCGGTGATGCCGAAATGCTGATATAATTCCTTATAAGGCGCACTGGCACCAAAAGTTTTCATGCCGATGAATATGGCGTCTGACCCGATTATTTCATCCCAGCCCATGCGTATGGCGGCCTCGATACCAATGTGTACGCCTGCTGTGCCGATGACCGACTGGCGATATTCGTCCGATTGTTGGGCGAATAACTCAAAGCAAGGCACAGAGACAACCCGGGTGGGCTTGCCTGCCTTGTCCAGCATGGCCTTGGCTTCAATGGCAAGTTCCACTTCCGAACCCGAAGCAAACAGCGTCACAGCGGCTTCTTCGTTAGAGCTGTGAATTTCATAAGCTCCAAGAGCGCACAGATTACTGGCGGAAAAATCCAGACGTGCCGGTTTGAGATCTTGCCGGGTGAGAGCAATTACCGATGGTGTGTCTTTGCTCTCGAGAGCCAGTTGCCAGCATTCGGCGGTTTCGGTGGCATCCGCTGGTCTGAAAACATTGAGGTTGGGGATTGCGCGCAAACTTGCCAGATGTTCAACCGGCTGATGGGTGGGGCCATCTTCGCCCAGACCGATTGAATCATGGGTAAGCACATGAATAACACGCTGGTTCATTAACGCGGCCAACCTAATGGAGGGGCGGCAATAATCAGCGAAAATCAGAAAGCCGCCACTGTAAGGTATCAGCCCACCATGCAGGGCCATGCCGTTCATGGCAGCGGCCATGGCGTGTTCGCGAATGCCATAGTGGATGAAACGACCGGAAAAATCATCCGGGGTAATGGGGAGTGTGTCAACGGTATTGGTATTGTTGGAACCGGTAAGATCGGCTGATCCGGCAATTGTTTCCGGCACAATGGCGTTGATGACAGTCAAGGCGGCTTGTGAGGATTTTCGCGTCGCGATGGTTGGCGGATTGTCGGCCAGTTCCTGCTTGTAGGCTTCTATTGCGCCAGCGAATGAAGCGGGCAGATCACCGCGGGTGCAGCGTTCAAATTCGGCACGGGTTTCAGCGTCAAGGCCATCAAGGCGTTCCTTCCAGGAGCGTGAGGCCTTGGCACTTTTTAAGCCGCCAAGTCGCCAGGCATCGCGAATTCCTGATGGTATCTCAAAGGGTTCGTAATCCCAGCCCAGTTGTTTTCGTGCTGCGGCAATTTCCTCGTCACCAAGCGGGGCACCATGAATGCCGGAGGTGCCTTGTTTGTTGGGGGAGCCATAGCCGATGATGGTTTTGCAGGCGATCAGGGAGGGACCTGTTTCAAGCTTGGCTGCGGTAATAGCGCTGGCTATGGCTTGCGGGTCGTGGCCGTCAATGCGGCTGGCGTTCCAGCCTGCGGCTTTAAAGCGGGCCAGTTGGTCACCACTTTCAGTAATGTCGAGGGGGCCGTCAATCGAGATGTTATTATCGTCAAACAGGACAATCAGTTTTGACAGCTTGAGGTGTCCGGCAAGGGAAATGGCCTCGTGTGAAATGCCTTCCATAAGATCGCCATCACCGCACAAAACGTAGGTATAGTGATCGACGATTTCATCGCCAAAGCGCGTCGCCAGCAGGCGCTCGGCAATTGCCATGCCTACCGCATTGCCGAGGCCCTGGCCTAAAGGTCCGGTGGTGGTTTCGATGCCGGTTGCATGGCCATATTCCGGGTGTCCGGCAGTTTTGGCACCAAACTGGCGGAAGTTTTTCAACTCCTCAATTGTCATATCTTCGTAGCCGAGCAGATGAAGGCATGAATAAAGCAGCATGGAGCCGTGACCGGCAGACAGGATGAAGCGGTCGCGGTCAGGCCAATTGGGCTTTTTGGGATCGAGCTTGATGAACTGTGTGAACAGAACTGTTGCAATGTCGGCGGCCCCCATGGGCAGGCCGGGATGACCGGATTTGGCAGCTTGTACCGCATCCATGGACAAGGCCCGAATGGCGTTTGCTAATGAATTATGATTGGTGCAAATCGTATCGTTACGCTCGGGTGTGTCATCGTTTTTCTGCGAATTCTGAGTATCTGTTGCCATTGTTTTCTAAACCGGTTGTAAAAAATAATCGTCTGAAAGAGGCTTGCTGGTTTCCTGTCGATGGCCTTGCGGATTTTATAAGGGCCTCAATTCTGGAAAGGCGATGAACAAATACCAACTGGGCAAACAGAGTCAATGGTTGTGTGGTAAAGATTGCAAATCTGTGGTCAAACCGGGCATTTTTTTCTACGTTGGGGAAAAATCGCCATATAATTCCCTTAATTGGTAGGAGTGATAGCCACCGTTGACCTGTTGCATTGATTGACAATAGGTCGTTGCTGGGGACGGCTTGCTAAAATTTGGATGCAAACGCCGGTAAAATATGTTTATTTTGGGATTCGTTGTCAGTTTACTGGTTAGCGGAGTTTAAGAGGAAGAAATGGTGGATCAGTCGCGGCTGAATTATGGTATGGAAAAATTGAATAATGCACTTGATGCTCTCGAGGCATCCATTGTCAAATTTGACAAAAAGCAGAACAGCCAGAAAGCCAAGGTGCATGATGTTGCTTCACTTAAGAAGAAAAATGCGGAATTAGCTGCCGCACTTGATGCCGAAAAGACGAGGGCTGTGATGCTTGAAGACGCCAATAACGAGGTGGTGGAGCGTCTCGATGCCGCGGTGGAAAATATCAGTGACGTATTGCGCGCTGTTTAGGGGACTTTGATGGCAAGAATAACTGTCGAGATAAATAAACGTCAATATGATATGGCGTGTGAAGATGGAGAAGAAGAGCATCTGCACGCTCTGGCAGCCGGACTTGATGCCCAGGTTGGTGAAATGCAATCCAGTTTTGGCCAGATCGGTGATCTCAGATTAATGGTGATGGCGGCATTGATGGTGGCGGATAAGCTGGAAGATGCACAAAAAACCATTGCTGCCCTGAAAGATGAAATTGAAGGCCTGAAAGAGGCCCGCGCAGCAGAAATTGAACAAAGCCGTTCGAGTGAAGATAAGTTTGCCTCCATGCTGGAAGCTACAGCGCAACGCATTGAAGTTCTGGCCAGCCGCATTCACGCATAAAAAAATATGCGCTGAAACCTAAACATTTACTGGATCATAAACAGAGATGGGATTAAACATGCCTGTGGCGGTGCTGCGTTTTGTCGTCAGAAGTTTAATTTCCGGGGCCTTATCGATCCACTAGGGAGCCGACGCTGGCTGGAACCGTGGTTCCTTTCATTTGGCGCCCACCTACATTGTAGGTACCCGGGATCGCATCCTTCAACGCTTAACTGTGGCTCCGCCGCTTTATTTGACATGGCAAACCTATGACCGCGCCGTTAGATACCCTCAAAAAAGATAAAGCTGTTTTGCGCAAATCGGCAGCCCTGCACCGGGCTGAACTGTTTGAGCGCAATAAAGGACAAGCAGCAAAATCCCTGCTTCAGTTTGTCGATGATTTAACACCTGAAGAGCCCGGGTGCGTGGTGTCAGGCTATGTCGCCATTGGCAGCGAGATTGATGGCATGGGTTTGCTTGAGCGGTTTTTTGAACGCGGATATACCTTAGGTCTGCCGCTGGTAACAGCAGCAGATACACCCCTGACATTTCTCACCTATCAACCCGGGGACCGTCTGGTTAAAGGCGATTTTGAAGTTTTTACCCCTGAACATGACGTGGCAAAAGTCACACCTTCGCTGTTGCTGGTGCCTTTGCTGGCTTTTGACCGCAGTGGATATCGTCTGGGGTATGGTGGCGGCTTTTATGATCGCACCCTGGCGCAATTGCGCCAGCGCGGTGCGATAAAAGCAATTGGTCTGGCCTTTGGCGGCCAGGAAGTTGACGCCGTTCCCCATGATCAGTTTGACCAACCTCTTGATGGTGTTCTATGTGAGAGCGGATTAATCGAATTTTAGAAGCAGGACAGGTTTCAACCCGATGAGATTATTGATTTTAGGCGATGTGGTCGGCCGCTCGGGTCGCGAATTGGTTTTACGCGAATTGCCGAGGCTGCGTGAGCGCTATGACATAGATTTTGCGATCGTCAATGGCGAAAACTCCGCTGGCGGATTTGGTATTTCAGAGGGTATTTTTAATCAGTTGCGTGATGCCGGTGCCGATGTCGTGACCACTGGAAATCATGTATGGGACCAGCGCGAAGCACTTGTGTTTATTGATCGCGAACCTAATTTATTGCGGCCTCTCAATTATCCCAAAGGCACGCCGGGAAAAGGTGCCGGGGTATTTACGGCTAAAAACAATGCGCAGGTTCTGGTGATCAATGCTATGGGACGCATTTACATGGACGCGATGGATGATCCGTTTGCAGCCATTGATGAGGAACTGGCCCTTTGTCCTTTGGGCGATGTGTGCGATGCCGCGATCATTGATTTTCACGCGGAAGCCACATCTGAAAAACAGGCAATCGGGCATTATTTTGATGGTCGGGTAAGCTGTGTTTTCGGCACCCATACGCATGTGCCAACCGCAGATCATCAAATTCTCGGCGGCGGCAGTGCTTATATGAGCGATGTGGGTATGTGCGGGGATTATGATTCAGTTATCGGCATGGATAAAGACGAACCAATCAGCCGGTTTGTGCGTAAAATTTCCACAGCAAGATTTACACCCGCATTGGGCAAGGCGACAATTAGCGGCCTGGCAGTTGAGGTGAATGACAAAACCGGTCTGGCGGAGAAGGTTGCAGCAGTCAGAATAGGCGCTCGTCTGGAACCTGCACTGCCGGATTTCTGGCAGTAGTTGGCTATTTACGGACGTTGCGGAACAAAGCCGTGTCGTTTGAGGCCAGGTTGGTGGCAGTAATATCGGCGGTGAGGGCCGAGTTTGAGACAAACATTAAGCTGCTGATGGCCTGGTTCAGGCTGACTTTTGCGCTTTTGTGATTGTTGTGGCTGAGTTCTTCCTGGCTGGTTTCCAGATGTGAGCAGGCCTCTTCACAGGCATTGCCCAGGGCTAGAATCTGTTCTATGGCAAACTTCTGATCGTGTGATTTTATCAGCTCACGTGCTGTCAGTAAAACAGCGGAACAGGTTGACTGGGTGGTTTGTTCAGCCACAGATGACAATTGGTGAATATTTGCGTCATTGTCGTTATCTTCGGTGGTGTTAACTGGTTTTTCCATCATGCTCATCCTCAGCCCATCCTGTTGTCTCTGGTTGTACTATGGGCTGGTTGGAGTTAATGCCGCGTAAAGTCAGGGAATTTTATTTAATTAAGTAAAGAAACGTTGATTTGCGGTCATAAATCTTTAAAACGGGCGACATCACCACTCAACAACAATTTCATCAAAAACAAGCGTAGTTATATGGCAGGCCATTCTAAATTCAAAAACATTCAATATCGCAAGGGCGCGCAGGATAAAAAGCGTGCGCAGATTTTCTCCAAGCTGGCCAAGGAAATAACCGTCGCCGCCAAACTCGGTACGCCTGACCCGGCGATGAACGCGCGGTTGCGTACCGCTGTGGTGGCAGCGCGTGCGGGAAACATGCCCAAGGACAATATTGAGCGCGCGATAAAAAAGAGCCAGGATGTGGGTGGCGAAAACTACGAGGAAATGCGCTACGAAGGTTTTGGCGTTGGCGGCATTGGTGTGATTGTTGAAAGCCTGACGGACAATCGCAACAGAACAGCCAGTGAAATCAGATCAATTTTTTCCAAGGGTGGAGGAAATCTGGGAGAAACCGGCTCAGTTGCCTTCATGTTCGACCGGGTTGGTGCGATTTCCTATGGCGCAGAAGTGGCTTCTGCGGATGATATGTTTGAGATGGCAATAGAGGCCGGTGCCGAAGATTGTGAAAGTTCCAGCGAGGGCCATGATCTCATTTGCAGCCCTGAGCAATTGCATGAAGTTGCCGGTGCTCTGGAAGCAAAATTTGGTGAGCCAAAATCCATCGGCATTATCTGGAAACCCAAAGACCTGATCGAACTCGATGATGAAACCGCGGTGAAACTGCTCAGGATGCTGGAAGCGCTGGATGACAGCGATGATGTACAAAACGTCTACGCAAATTTCGAAGTTTCAGACACGGCCATTGAGATGATGAACAATTGAACGCACATGCATCACCCAGACCGCTTCTGGGTTTTGCAATGGCCATTTCTTTTGTTCTGATCTGGACGGGATGGATCGTCGCCACCCGGCAGGGGGTGCAATCCTCCATATCTCCTGCTGGTATTGCGATCATACGTTTTAGCGTAGCGGCGTTGTTTTTTCTGCCGTGGTACTGGCCCCAGGGAGTTTTACCAAAGAAAGTTGACCGGCGATTATTGTTTTTAATGATAATCAGTGCTGGCGTACCCTATGTACTTATTGTTTCTTCGGGCATGAAGTTTGCACCTGCGGCTGATATCGGGGCGCTGCTGCCGGGGACGATGCCATTGTTTGCGGCTTTGCTGGGATGGATGGTTTTAAAAGAGGTTTTTGAGCCGCCGCGAATCCTCGGTTTTTGTCTCATTGGGTGTGGTATAATACTGATTGCCGGATCAGCTGTTGTTATCGGGGTAAATGGTGCATGGCGCGGCCATCTGTTGTTTCTTCTGGGTGCTTTTTCGTGGTCGATTTTTACCCACGCCTTCAAGCAATCCGGTCTGGGCACCTTTCAGGCTGCCGGGTTGATTGGCTTTTGGTCACTGGCCATTGTCATTCCACTGGCGATACTGACAAGTGGTGGCGGTTTGATAACCATGAGTTGGCCGGAACTTGGCTATCAGGTGATTGCTCAAGGTCTTGTGGGCGGTGTTTTGTCTCTTGTGGCCTATGGAGCAGCGGTTGCCAATTTAGGGGCCACCAAAGCTGCGGCTTTTGGCTCTCTGGTGCCGGCACTGGTGGCACTTCTGGCAATTCCCATATTGGGTGAGGTTCCCGGCTGGCCAACCGTTCTGGCAATCGGAGCAATCATGATTGGTGTAATGCTGGCCAGCGGTCTGGGGCGGCGGCTGTTTTGCAAGAAAAGAGTATGATGCAGGCCCGGCGTTGGCCTGGCGCCCATTCTGTTCTATGTCTGAAGCATGGTATCACAGATGATTCGCATATTGGGGATTGATCCCGGCCTCCGGTTTACCGGCTGGGGGGTTATTGATGTGGACGGCAGCCGCCTTAAACATGTGGCCAATGGCACGGTTAAATCGGATAATTCACTGTCGCTGGCGGCCCGCCTGGTGCAGATACATGATGGTCTGGCGGGAGTTATGACATCCTATCATCCGCAAGAGGCCGCCGTTGAAAACACTTTTGTCAATAAGGATGCAGCAGCGACACTAAAGCTGGGGCAGGCGCGGGGCATTGCCTTGCTGGTGCCGGCACTTTCGGGAATTGTGGTGGCGGAATATGCACCTAACCATGTGAAAAAATCTGTAGTTGGTGTTGGCCATGCGGACAAACACCAGATCAAGGCGATGATTGGTATTTTGCTGCCCAAATGTGAGTTGAACAGTGCGGACAGTGCGGATGCTTTAGCCGTTGCCATAACGCACGCGCATCATCGTGGGCAAAGGGCTCTGCAACCGGCAAAACGAAAGGTTGGCGCATGATTGGCAAACTGTTTGGAACAGTTGATTCTTACGGCGAAGACTGGGTCATCATCAATGTCAGCGGTGTAGGCTATATTGTCCATTGCTCAGTGCGCACGTTAGGCGCGCTGCCGGCAAAGGGTGAAAATTGCGAACTGGCGATTGAAACCTATGTGCGTGAAGACCAGATCAGATTGTTTGGTTTTGCTGAAGATGTTGAGCGTGACTGGTTCAGGCTGTTGCTCACAGTTCAGGGCATCGGTACCAAGGTTGCCTTGGCAGTATTGTCCACATTGAGCGTCAATGAACTGGCCAGTGCGATTGCGTTGCAGGACAAGGCACAGGTCTCGCGCACGCCCGGTGTCGGGCCGAAAGTGGCCTTGCGCCTGATTAATGAGCTGAAAGATAAATCCCCGGCCATATCAACCGGCGTTGTTGAGGGCTTTGCTGCGGGCGGCACCAATAGGCCTTCGGTTCAGGCAGATGCAGTGTCTGCACTGGTTAATCTGGGATATTCTCAAACTCAAGCCGGCACAGCTGTATTGGCGGCAGCCCAAAGTGCCGGTGAAGATGCTCAGGCGGGCGAGCTTATCCGACTTGGTCTCAAGGAGCTGGCGCAATGAATGATCGCCTGATTGATGCCGTTTCCAGCGGCGATGATGAAAGTGACAAGTCCCTGAGGCCTTTAACACTGGATGAATTTATCGGCCAGCAACAGGTTCGCTCGAACTTGCGGGTTTTTGTAACTTCAGCGTCTGCGCGCGAAGAAGCCATGGATCATGTGCTGTTTGCCGGGCCTCCCGGGCTGGGTAAAACCACGCTGGCGCAAATTGTGGCGCGGGAACTGGGCGTTAATTTCAAAGCAACCTCCGGTCCGGTGATTGCCAAGGCCGGGGATTTGGCTGCTATTCTCACCAATCTTGAGGATCGTGATGTTTTGTTTATTGACGAAATCCACCGGCTCAACCCGGCGGTTGAGGAAATTCTTTATCCGGCGATGGAGGATTTTGAGCTCGATCTGATTATCGGCGAGGGGCCTTCGGCGCGCTCGGTGCGCATTGATCTGGCCCGCTTTACGCTTGTGGGTGCCACAACACGCTCAGGGCTTTTGACCACGCCATTGCGTGATCGCTTTGGTATTCCGGTGCGACTGGATTTTTATAATGAAAAGGAGCTGGTTGAGATTGTCCGGCGCGGGGCACGCGTGCTAGCCATTTCACTGACCAAAGACGGGGCGCTGGAAATTGCCCGGCGCTCGCGCGGTACGCCACGCGTGGCCGGCAGGTTATTGCGGCGGGTGCGCGATTTTGCTTTTGTTGCCGGCGTTGACGAAATCGACGTAAAGCAGGCCGATGCAGCCTTGGGACGCATGGAGGTTGATGCCCGCGGGCTTGATGCGCTGGACCATCGTTACCTTACCTGTATAGCGGTTAATTTCGGTGGCGGTCCGGTCGGCATTGAGACCATTGCGGCTTCATTGAGCGAGCCGCGCGATGCGATTGAAGAAATTATCGAGCCTTATCTTATTCAGCAGGGGTTTGTGAACCGCACACCGCGCGGTCGTGTGGTGATGCCGCTGGCTTTTCAGCATCTCGGCCTTGGTGTTCCGAAAAACATCGCCCGGGAGCAATCAACATTGTTTGGTGAGGAGCCGCTTTAGCATGGGCACTCATGAAGACTGGCGAGATATTGCCGGGCGTATGCAGGGGAAATGCCATATTCTGCCGGTGCGGGTCTATTTTGAGGATACGGATTTTTCCGGCGTGGTCTACCACGCCAGCTACATGCGGTTTTGTGAACGCGGGCGTTCGGATTTCATGCGCCATATCGGTGTTGATCACGCCAAATTATTTGCTTCAGACAATGAGGGTCACGGAAAACTGGCCTTTGCTGTGCGCCATATGGAAATCGATTTTCTCAAGCCCGCGCGAATTGACGATATTCTTGAGGTTAAAACTTCTCTTGTCTCAACCACCGGTGTGCGCTTGAGGCTTGAACAAAACGTTGTGATCGGTGATAAACACCTGTTGAAAGCGCTGGTCAGTGTTGTTCTGTTGGGTGACAATGGCCGGGTAACACGTTTTCCTAACACTTTGCTAACCAAACTTAGAGATTATTTGTCCTAGTTTCGTCACATTTAACCGGCTTTTCTAGGCTAGTTGATGATGCGTTCAGGCATCCTCTCAGATAAGCGGAAAATTCAGCTGAATTTTAGTATGTTTCAAATTTTAATTTTTATTCGTTTTTACCTGCAAGGAACTGCGGGTATTAGCGTTCTTTTTTATGAGGCTTATCTATGACACCAGAAGAATTGGCCGCCGCTGCTCAGGGGCTGTCTCCGGAAAGTTTTTCCTTCCTGAACCTTTTTCTGCAAGCTGATATTGTCGTTAAGATCGTTATGATCGGGCTGATTTTTTCGTCGGTGTGGAGTTGGGCGATTATTTTCGAAAAACTGTTTGTGCTGCGATCGGTTCGCCGCGCTACTGACAGATTTGAGCAGGTGTTCTGGTCCGGTCAGTCGCTGGAGGAGCTTTATCAGACTTTAAGTTCGTCGGTGAACACTTCAACGGCGGCACTTTTTGTTGCCGCGATGCGGGAATGGAAACGCTCTCAGGACGGGCGCGCGCGCAATACATTCGGTGGATTGCAGGTGCGCCTGGAAAAGGTCATGGATGTGACCATGCAAAAAGAAATGGCTCATCTTGAGCGCCGGTTGCTGTTTTTGGCAACCGTTGGATCAACCGCCCCCTTTGTTGGCCTGTTTGGCACCGTGTGGGGGATCATGAATGCTTTCCAGGCGATTGCTGCGTCTAAAAACACCAATCTGGCGGTGGTGGCACCGGGCATTGCGGAAGCTTTGTTTGCTACCGCGCTTGGGCTTCTGGCGGCGGTTCCAGCAGTTATTGCCTACAATAAACTGAGCAGCGACGCGGGCCAGATTGGCGATCGAATGGAGGGTTTTTCAGATGAGTTCTCCGCCATAATTTCCCGCCAGATCGATGCACAGGGATAGATCATGGCCATAAACAGTTCATCAGGCGGCAGTTATTCACGGCGCAGATCGCGGCGGCGGCATCAGCCGATGTCGGAGATCAACGTAACGCCGTTTGTCGATGTGATGTTAGTGCTGCTGATTATTTTCATGGTTGCAGCGCCATTGCTGACAGTGGGTGTGCCGGTTGAATTGCCCAAAACAAGCGCCAATGAGTTGCAGGGGGATAAAGAGCCCCTGACCATTACAGTGAACAACGATGGCAAGGTGTTTTTGCAGGAAACTGAAATTGATGTGAATGAAATCGTTGCCAAACTGCGGGCTATTGCCAAGGGCGGATATAATGAGCGTATTTTTATACGCGGTGATGCGCAGGTCAGTTATGGCAAGGTTATGCAGGTCATGGGGACAATCAGTGCTGCGGGGTTTAACAGTATCGGGCTGGTAACCCAGCGGGAAGAAAAAGAACCTTAGAGCCTGTCTTGTCTATACGGAAACATTTGATGACCCAAATCAGTTCATTCAGCAAGGCGCGTAGCGCGGGGCGATATGGTGTATCGTTCAAGCTGCGCAACGCCGGTCGAATGATTCCGTATAGACAAGACAGGCTCTAATACCAGATATGCGCACCTTTTTGATCATATCTTCCGCCATGCACGTTGCCATTGTGGCAGCGGCCTTTTTTGTCTTGCCGGAAACCAAAAAATTTGAGGTAAAGAAATCTGAAGCCATTCAGGCAGAAACCATTTCGGAAGCTCAGTTTGCCAAACTGACCGAAAAGCCGGACGAAAAAAAACCGGAAGAAAAGCCCAAACCAAAACCAGAGCCTGAAAAAAAGCCCAAGCCGAAAAAGAAAAAGGTCAAAAAAGCACCGCCTCCGCCACCACCGCCACCGCCCGAGCCTGAGCCTGTGGTCGAGGCGCCGCCTGAGCCAAAACCCCCCGAACCTGCACCGCCCGAGCCCAAAGTTGAAGCGCCGCCTCTAGCAAAGCCACCGGAGCCGAAAAAGGAGCCGGAAAAAAAGAAAGCCGAAGTCAAACCGGTGCCAAAATCGGTGCCGATACCGCGCGTGCGGCCGAAATTTGCCAAGAAGAAACGTAAGTTTAATCCGCAAAAGATGGCGGCATTGCTGGATAAACTTCCCGAGGACAAGGTAGAAGATTCAAGCCCGCAGTTTAGTGGCCGCAGTGCCACTATTTCGGCCAGTGACAGGGATTTAATGAGGCAGAAGGTTGGCCGTTGCTGGAATACGCCAGTGGGGGCTGAAGGCGCTGATAAATTTTTTGTCAGAATAAAAATACGCCTCAAGCGCGACGGTTCTCTGGCGCGTCCACCACAGGTTTTGAGTTCAAACTCTGACATTGCTTTAGACAGTGCAATGCGGGCTATCCGGCGTTGCGTGCCTTATGACATGTTTCCGCCAAAAAAATATAATACATGGCGCGATATTGTGCTTAGTTTCGATCCCAGTGGAATGTTTTGAGGCTGACATGAAGCATTGGGAAGTATGGGGTTAATAATGAAAGGGTGTCGGAAAATGCAAAGGAAGTTATGGCGGAGGCGGCAGCTGGCACTGTTATTTGCGGCTTTTCTGGTGCTTGTTGTTCAGGCACCGCCTCGGGCTCTGGCACAGCTTGAAATCGATATTACCCAAGGTACCATTGAGCCGATGCCGGTGGCGATATATGATTTTCTGGGGAAAACCGAAGAGGCCAGCCAGTTCGGACGCGATATAACATCGGTCATCAATGATGATCTTGAGCGTTCGGGGCTGTTTCAGCCGTTGGAAAAAGAAGCCTTTATTGAAAAAATTACAAGGTTCAACAAAGCACCCCGGTTTGGCGACTGACGTATCATTAATGCCCAGGCGCTGGTTACCGGTCGTACAACGATCCAGAAGGATGGCCGCCTCAAAGCCGAATTCAGATTGTGGGATGTGCTGGCGCAAAAGCAGATTGCCGGAGTTCAGTTTTTCGCCTCAACTGAAAACTGGCGCCGCATTGCCCATCAGATTTCAGACACGATTTATCAGCAGCTGACGGGCGAGAAGGGCTATTTTGACAGCAGCATTGTGTTTATTGATGAAACCGGGCCGAAAACCAACCGGGTTAAACGTCTGTCAATTATGGATCAGGACGGCTACAACGTGCGCAACCTGACGAACGGAGATTCTCTGGTGCTCACTCCGCGTTTTAATCCGGCGGCCTCTGAAGTCGCCTATATGTCATATGCCGATGGGGAGCCCCGGGTCTATCTGTTAAACCTTGAAACCCGGCAGCGTGAATTGATTGGCAAATTTCCCGGCATGACATTTTCGCCACGATTTTCACCGGACGGACAGAAAATCATCATGAGTTTGCAAAGCGGTGCCAATGCCAATCTTTATACGCTGGATCTGAAAAGCCTTACCAAAACCCGACTCACCAGTACGGCTGCCATTGATACCGGACCTTCTTTTTCGCCTGATGGCCGCAGGATTACCTTTGAATCCGATCGTGGCGGCAGTCAGCAGATTTACGTCATGAATGCTGATGGCACGGATCAGCAGCGGATCAGTTTTGGCAAGGGGCGATATTCCACGCCCGTATGGTCACCACGCGGTGACTGGATTGCGTTTACCAAGCTCACGCAAGGTCAATTTGTAATTGGCATTATGCGCGCTGATGGCTCAGGTGAACGGGTTTTGAGTGTCGGATATCACAATGAAGGCCCAACGTGGTCACCAAATGGCCGTGTTATCATGTTCTTCAGGGAAGCTCGTGGAGAAAACAATGGGCCAAGCTTATGGTCGGTCGATTTGACCGGCAGAAATGAGCGTAAAGTAAAAACGCCCAACTTCGCATCGGACCCGGCCTGGTCCCCTTTGAATAAATGATTGTGAACAGAGGTATGATTAATGTAATCTTAGGATGAAGAGGCCACATTAAATAGTTATTGAATTTACCATACCATATGTGGGATTAACATGAAGTTGGGGGTGAACAGCGGCCCTATACAACTATTTTGACATTTATGGTGCTATACAGATCAGTGCCGGTAGAGGAGTTTTTTAAATGATGAGTGCCAGTTTGCGGAGCAGAAGCTATTTTCCCGGACTTTCCAAATTGTTCGTTGCTGCCATGATGCTTACGCTTGCAGCCTGTGCGGGATCGAGCGGAAACAAGCCCTCTGACGGGGTTAACAACGTTAATGCAGCGCCAGGATCGAAACAGGATTTTTCCGTTAATGTTGGAGATAGAATTTTCTTTCCAACCGATATAACGTCGCTGCCGGAAATCGCAAAAAGCACCTTGCGGCGCCAGGCGGCCTGGCTGAAGCAATATCCACATGTGAAAGTCATTGTACAAGGTCATGCCGATGAACGCGGGACCCGCGAATACAATATTGGCCTTAGTGCGCGGCGCGCGGCAAATACCAAGTCATTTCTCATATCCCAGGGAATTAGCGCTGATCGCATTAAGACGATTTCTTTTGGTAAGGAAAGACCTGTTGCGGTTTGTGATGATGAATCCTGCTGGTCGCAAAACCGTCGCGCTGTCACTGTTGTGACCGGTGCCGTCAGCTCATAGGCCGGCTTAAGTTATGAAAATCACAGAGCGGCACTCGTTATTTGAGTGCCGCTCTTTTTTTGTTTGAATAACATGTCCGGTTTTTCCAATTGAAATAAGTGCGAATTGGAGAATTTTCGGGGATGATTTTGTTGGCAGCTTTGCTATATTTGCGATAGCAGATGACTCTATGATGCAGTGAGGAAGACAATGGCGATTAAATTTAAATCTTTAGGATGCGCAGCTGCGGCTGCCTTTCTTTTATCTTTTGTTTTTTCTGGCCTGTCGCCCGATGAAGCCAATGCTCAGTCTTCGGTCGACCCTTACGTGCTCAATGATCGCATTAACCGACTGGAAGAAGAAATTTTTCAACTGCAGAACAGTACCGGTGTTAACCGGGCACGCAGTTTGCAAAAAAGCCGGGCTGCTGGTGACCCCACATCTGAGGCAAGCCTGTCTTTGCGCCTCGGTGATATTGAAGAGCAGATGCGGGCCTTGAACGGAAGAATCGAGGAAACATCTTTTCAGATACGTCAGTTGACGGAAAAATTCACCCGCTTTTCCGAAGATGTCGAATTCAGGTTTCAGGACCTTAAAACCTCTCCCCAACCACGCAGCGCCCAGCGTAAGCGGCAGAAAACCAATTCTGACCTGACATCAAAATCACTTGGTACAATATCCAGTAGTTCACTGGGCACAATTTCCGGCAGTTCAACGGGAGCAAAATCAGCCCGGCTGGCTCAGGCCAGGGCTTCAACCGGGTCGCCGCGCGGTGATTACAACCGTGCTTTTGACCTGATCAAGCAACGTAAATATGCCGAGGCAGAAGCCGAATTCAAGGCATTCATTTCGCGTTACCCCAAGAGTGCCTTGAGTGGAAATGCTCAATACTGGTTAGGAGAAACCTACTTTGCCCGTAAACAGGACAAAAAGGCAGCCGATGCATTTTTACGCGGATACACTCGCTTTCGTACCAGTGCCAAAGCGCCTGACAGTCTTTTGAAGCTGGGAATTACACTTGCCCGTCTGGGGCAAAAAGATGCGGCCTGTTCAGCTTTTGATGAAATGCGCATTGAATTTCCACGCACCCCCCGAAATACGCGCGACAGAGTTAAGGCAGAACAGCGTCGTGTTGGTTGTTGAGCATTTAAATTTTCCATCGATTAGCGATGATGAGCTGATTGAGCTGTTCGAGCCCCTGAAGGCGCTGCCATCTCTGGCCGTAGCGGTTTCAGGCGGTGCCGACAGTATGGCCTTGATGTTGATGCTGGTGGCCTGGCGCCGATTAATCGGTGAAAATGCGCCTGAATTATCAGTGCTCAGTGTCGATCACGGCTTGCGTCGCGAGGCCGCGGAAGAAGTTCAGCTGGTTGCAAAAATTTCCCGCCAGTATGGATTGCCGCACAAGGCCTTTAGCTGGGACGGGTCTAAAGCGGATGGTAATATTTCGGCAAAATCACGAAACGCCCGCTATGACCTCATGTGTGAGTGGTGCGACCAACAAAAGATAAGCCATTTGCTGGTGGCACATACGCTTGATGACCAGGCTGAAACCGTTTTATTGCGCCTGGCCCGGGGCAGCGGTGTAGACGGACTTGCGGCGATGGCAACGTCGCGGACCTGGAATAATACGGTGATTTACCGCCCGTTGCTGGGCGTGGAGCGAACCCGGTTGTTGCAACTCGTTAATGACATGCAATGCCCCTATGTCAATGATCCCGGCAATCATGATCTGAAGTATGACCGGGTGCGGTTTCGCCAGGCACTGGCGTTGCTGGAGTCTTTGGGAATTGATGCGTATGGGTTGGCGCAAACGGCGGTTCGGCTGGCGCAGGCCCGTGCTGCGCTGGACATGGCGAGCGTCCAGGCGATTGCCCGGTCGGTGGAGATTTTCGATGCCGGGTTTTGCATTCTCGATCCCGGACAACTGGAACATCATCCTTACGAAATCAGGCGTCGGGTTTTGAGCCGTCTGTTGCGTGCGGTTGCCGGACGCACCTATGCTCCTTCCCATGCTCCTCTTGCCAAAGTTCTTGCCTGGGTACAGGCGCGCGACAGGTCTACACGTACTTTAGGTGGATGTTTGTTGATGGCACGACAGGCAAAAATCTGGATTATGCGCGAGGCCGGGCGTGGCCTGTTGCCGGAAATTTTACTACAGCCGGGACAAAATCTGGTGTGGGATGGCAGGATCAGGGTATCATTGCCCGCTTCGGCTGAAAAACCACTGACAGTCAAAGCTTTGGGTGTCGATAATTATGCCCGGATTAAACCATTGCTGAAGACTTCTTTGAACTATCCTTCGGCTTTGGCTGCGGGTCTGCCATCGTTTTGGCACAGTGATGAGTTATATGCTGTGCCGCATCTGGACTTTTGCGTAGTGAATTCCTTGTGTCAAATTGAAGCAGGTTTTGCTAATTCCGGGCAATTGACGGAATTTTAGAAGGGTAAAATTTGCTGAATGGTGGTAAAATTTTCCAAATTTGTTGAGTTTTTTGCGATAAATGACAAAAACAGTATTGGTTGGCCTGTTTCTTGTAGGTCTGGCGGTTGGCAAACGGGCTTTGTGCCCCTATTTTAAACGTAACTTTACTGGAATGACTTATCAGGTATTTTTTGTGTTATGATGCGATCGATAAGTTGAAGTATCGCCTTTATCCATCCCGAAAGGATGTTGCTTAAGTGAATAATTTTAGAAATTTCGCATTATGGGTGATTATTGCCCTGCTGCTGGTCGCACTTTTTAATGTTTTCCAATCACCCGGACAAAGAACCGCTCCCAATGAAATCAGTTTTTCGGAACTGTTGTCTGAAGTGGATAGCGGCAATGTCAAGGAAGTGACGATTGCGGGAGATTCGATTTCCGGCTACTTCAAATCTAATCGAAGCTTCAAAACCTATGCCCCCAATGACCCGACCTTGGTGTCGCGGTTGCAGAAAAATAATGTGACCATCATCGCCAAGCCGCTGGATTCAGGCTCTCCGTCTTTGATGGATGTCTTTGTTTCCTGGTTCCCGATGTTGTTGTTGATTGGTGTGTGGATATTTTTCATGCGCCAGATGCAGGGCGGTGGTGGCAAAGCCATGGGATTTGGCAAATCCAAAGCCAAGCTCCTAACCGAGCGCCATGGCCGCGTTACCTTTGATGATGTGGCCGGTATTGATGAGGCCAAGGAAGATTTGCAGGAGATTGTCGAGTTTTTGCGTGAGCCGCATAAATTCCAGCGCCTCGGTGGTCATATACCCAAAGGTGCGTTGCTGGTAGGCCCGCCGGGAACCGGTAAAACCTTACTGGCCCGCGCCATTGCGGGTGAGGCGGATGTACCATTCTTTACAATCTCGGGTTCTGATTTCGTTGAAATGTTTGTTGGTGTCGGTGCAAGCCGTGTTCGCGACATGTTTGAGCAGGGCAAGAAAAACGCACCCTGCATTATCTTCATCGATGAAATTGACGCAGTTGGCCGCCACCGTGGTGCCGGTCTGGGCGGCGGCAATGATGAGCGTGAACAGACACTCAATCAGCTGCTGGTTGAAATGGACGGCTTTGAGGCAACCGAGGGTGTTATCCTGATTGCAGCAACAAACCGTCCTGATGTGCTTGATCCGGCCCTTCTGCGTCCTGGACGTTTCGACCGACAGGTGGTTGTGCCCAATCCTGATATTATCGGGCGTGAAAAAATTCTCAAAGTGCATATGCGTAAAGTACCCCTGGCACCTGACGTGGAGCCGCGGACGATTGCACGGGGAACACCGGGTTTTTCCGGTGCGGATCTTGCCAACCTGGTAAATGAGGCAGCCTTGCTGGCTGCGCGGCGCAACAAGCGGCTGGTAACGCACGCTGAATTTGAAGATGCCAAAGACAAAGTCATGATGGGGGCTGAACGGCGCTCGATGGTGATGAGTGAGGAAGAGAAAAAACTTACAGCCTACCATGAAGGTGGACATGCCCTGGTCGCGATTAATCTGGATGCTTCTGATCCGGTTCATAAAGCCACCATAATTCCGCGCGGTCGTGCGCTTGGCATGGTGATGCGTCTGCCGGAACGTGATCATATTTCACTGACACGGGCAAAACTTAAAGCTGATATTGCCGTTGCCATGGGTGGGCGGGTTGCTGAAGAGCTGATTTTTGGCCACGACAAGGTAACCTCTGGTGCGTCTTCCGATATTCAGATGGCAACAAAAATGGCCAAGGCCATGGTCACCCAGTTTGGTATGAGTGACAAGTTGGGTCCGCTGGCTTATGGCGATAATGAGGAAGAGGTTTTCCTTGGCCATTCGGTTTCGCGCACTCAAAACATGAGCGAGGAAACACAGAAGCTTATTGATAGTGAAATTCATCGTATTGTTGACGAGGGATATAAGCTTGCCAAGAAGATGCTGAAGGCCAAGATAAAGGATCTTCATACGATTTCTCAGGGCCTGCTCGAATATGAAACCTTAAGTGGTGACGAGATTATCAATCTGCTCAAAGGTGTGCAGCCGGTACGCGAAAACCCTGATGATACTTCGGGTGACAAGGGGTCGGCCGTTCCTACTGCCGGTGCCAAAAAGACTGCGCCGAAGAAAAAGCCTAAACCAAGAGGTGGTATGGAGCCGCAACCGCAGACTTAATTCAGACAGAATAGTACCATAGAGGCGGGGCATGGTGACATGCTCCGCCTTGTTTGTGTCTTGTTTGTTTTCCGGGGCAATTGGAAATATTGATGGCGCGAGATTTCTATTTTAACCCGACCGGTCTGCTTTACGGTGCCATGGCACAAGAGGCCATAATTGCGGCAAGCGCGGGCAGGCTGGCTGGTGGTGATATCGGGTTTCACGCAGTAGAAGTGTGGCAAAATTATTCGGGCACAATTACGCGCGAGTTGCGCAGCTATAGCGATCTGAAATCATCAAATGAGACGGCTGTTGGTGAAGCCTTGGCGTTGCTTGAAAATGAGCGCTCGCCAGCTTTTAAGCCGGGTCAATCAGGTCCGCTTATTATGGGTGTGGTCAATGTGACGCCTGACAGTTTTTCCGATGGCGGTGATTTTTTAAATGAAAATGCAGCTGTTGATCATGGCCAGGCGCTGATGGTTGCAGGTGCTGATATTCTTGATATTGGCGGTGAATCGACACGGCCGGGCGCTGAGCCCATATCGATTGATGATGAACTGGCCCGGGTTATGCCGGTGGTGGAAGGCTTGCGCAGCCTTCCCCTGCCGCTTTCGATTGATACGAGAAAATCCGAAGTTATGCGACAGGCAGTGGATAATGGTGCGCGAATTATCAATGATGTCAGTGCTTTGACGTTTGATGAAAACAGTGGTGAGGTTGTGCGTGAACTGGACCGGCCTGTGGTTTTGATGCATGCTCAAGGTGACCCGCGTTACATGCAGGATAACCCCACTTATGAAAATGTTGTGCCTGAGGTTTTTGACTGGCTGGCTGATCGAATGGCGGGGGCGGAAGCTGCCGGTATCAAGCGCGCGAATTTGCTGGTTGACCCCGGCATCGGCTTTGGCAAAAACCTGAAACATAATTTGGAATTGCTCGCCAGTCTGGCGTTTTTTCATGGACTCGGTGTCCCCATCGTACTGGGGGCATCACGCAAACGGTTTATCGGTGAACTGGCAGGTGTCGCTGATGCCAGGCAGCGGGTGCCTGGGTCAATTGCTGCTGCCCTGAAGGCTGCCGCCAGTGGTATTCAGGTAATTCGGGTTCACGATGTGGTGGAAACACGCCAGGCTTTGAAAGTTGCCCGGGCCATACAGGTTATTTGACGGTTGGTATTTTAATTGTTTGGGTATAAATGACCCTGTTGGGGAAAATTGCCCTTTACCTTTTGGAGAACTTTTCGAAATGTCGCGAAAATATTTTGGAACTGATGGTATTCGTGATCGCGCCAATTCCGGCAATATGACGGCTGAAACCGCACTTAGAGTTGGGATGGCGGCGGGAAGTCTGTTTACCCGCGGCAACCATCGACACCGTGTGGTGATTGGCAAGGATACGCGATTGTCGGGCTATATGATCGAGCCTGCGCTGGTCGCCGGATTTACCACTGTTGGTATGGATGTATTCCAGTTTGGCCCGGTGCCAACCCCCGCTGTTGCGATGCTGACGCGTTCATTGCGCGCTGATCTTGGGGTCATGATCTCTGCTTCCCACAATCCATATCATGATAATGGCATCAAATTATTCGGACCTGATGGCTTCAAGCTTTCAGATGAAATGGAAATCAAAATCGAACGCCTGATGGATTCTGATCTGGGTGTTGTTCGTGCTGATGCCAAAGACCTTGGCCGTGCCACCCGGATTGAAGATGCGCAAGCGCGGTATATTGAATTTGCCAAGCGCACATTGCCGCGCCATTTGCGCCTTGATGGCTTGCGCGTGGTGGTCGATTGCGCCAATGGAGCGGCTTATAAAGTGGCACCCGAGGCATTGTGGGAACTGGGTGCCGAGGTTATCCCTGTGGGAGTTACACCCGATGGTTTCAATATAAATCAGGAGTGTGGCTCAACCAGTCCGAAAACCTTGTGTGATCATGTTAAAAACCTGCGGGCGGATATTGGCATTGCACTGGATGGCGATGCTGACAGGGTTTTGATCTGTGATGAAAAGGGGCAGCTGATTGATGGCGATCAGCTTATGGCGCTTATCGCAGTTACCTGGGCCAGGGCCGACAGGCTTTCGACCAACGGAATTGTGGCAACGGTGATGTCCAATCTCGGTCTTGAGCAGTTTTTGCAATCAAATGACCTGTCACTGGTGCGCACGGCGGTTGGCGATCGCTATGTTGTCGAACATATGCGTAAGCACGGATATAATGTTGGCGGCGAACATTCCGGGCATATTGTATTGAGGGATTTTTCCACGACCGGAGACGGTCTGATTGCGGCATTGCAGGTGCTGGCTGTGGTTGCGGCTGAGGGACAGCCGGTGAGCGAAATCTGCAATCTGTTTGAGCCTTTGCCGCAGATCTTGAAAAATGTTCGTTTCAAAAACGGTACACCCCTGGAAGATGAATATGTGAAGCAGGCGGTGCTGGATGGCGAAGCGCAACTTGGCCAGGCGGGGCGGGTGTTGTTGCGTAAATCGGGCACTGAACCACTCATCCGTATCATGGCCGAAGGCAATGATGAGGTCCTGGTGAAACAGGTTGTCAATGATATTGCTTCAGCGGTTCAATCGGCGGCGGTGTAACTCGTTAATAAAACCTGAACTATGTTTTCCTCTGGTAAGCATTCGTTTACCATTTTTTATTTATGGTTAATAAAGCGCGTTGAATTATTGAATTAAACTCAAGATTACTCAGAAAAATCATGGTTTAATCAAGTTTTTGCCTATTTTGATTAAGGCGTTATTAAGCAGTTTCCTTCATTCTTTGCCCATTGATTGCCCGCAGATGTGGGGTGATTGGGAAAGCCTGTTGAGGCGTTTACCTCACCTAAGGCTGTTCCAAAGTAAAATGAGAATGGAGTTAAGGCTAATGAAAATCCGGATAGTTTTGGGCGTTTGCACTGGTACCTTGATGATGGGGACCGTGGCGGCATTGGGAGCGGATCCACTTGCCCCGCCTCCGCCTCCGCCAATTGAAGTTTATCCTGAAGTGTCGAGTTGCATATATGTTCGTGGCGATGTGGGTGTTACAACCTATGAGCGCCCTGATTTTGTCAAGAACCTGCCTGGCGGTGCGATCAGCGAAGCTCTAGGCGAAGATATGAAAGATACTCTGGTGGCTGACATTGGTATTGGCTGCCAGTATACTGAAAATCTGCGCGCTGATGTGACGCTGGGATATCGCAGCAAATCCCGGGTGGAGGATGATTTCAACAGCCTTGATGCAAAATTCAGTGCAACAACCTTACTGGTAAATGCCTATTATGACATCGGCAATTTTAGTGGGTTTACACCTTATATAGGTGCCGGCATTGGTATTTCCCGAAACAAGCTCAGCGATATCAGTTTGCCCGCAACGTCATCAAGCGGGTCCAAAACAAGTTTCGCTTATGCGTTGCATGCCGGTGTCAGCTATGACTTCAGTGAAGCTCTCTCGGTTGATGCAAGTTACCGCTATATTGATCTGGGCAAAGGCAAATCCGGGCCCGATGTCATCGATATCGACAAACTGGTAGGTCATGATTTCCGCATTGGTCTGCGCTACCGTTTTCTTGATTAAATCAAAATACCAGACAGCAAAAAATTAAACCCTGACGGTTTTCCGTCAGGGTTTTTTTGTGTCTTTGGTGCCTTGTCGCAAATTTCAATTGATAAATGAGTTGACATAGAGCTGCTGTTTGCTTACCCCCGTCCGTGGGCCACCTCTCCCCAACGAGAGGCTTCTATCTGTGAGGGTAGCTAAATGACAGATATTACCAAACCGGTCGCCAGACCGGATAACCCGCGTTTTTCTTCCGGGCCTTGCGCCAAACGTCCTGGCTGGACAACAGATCATCTCGAACATGCTTATCTTGGCAGGTCACACCGCTCCAAAACCGGTAAGGCATTGCTGAAGCGTGTCATTGATCAAACCAAATCCCTGTTAAAAATTCCATCCGATTATCGCGTCGCCATTGTTCCCGCTTCTGACACCGGGGCGGTTGAAATGGCCCTGTGGTCGCTGCTTGGGGCCAGGGGGGTTGATGTGCTGGTGTGGGAGAGTTTTGGTGCGGGCTGGGCCAGCGATGTCAAAAGCCAGTTGAAGCTCGACAATGTGCGCATTCTTGAAGCTGACTACGGTGAATTGCCGGACCTGAGTAGGGTCGATTTCAACAATGATGTGGTGTTCACCTGGAATGGCACCACTTCTGGTGTGCGGGTGCCTGATGGCGAGTGGATTGCCGAAAACCGTCAGGGGTTGACGATTTGTGATGCAACCTCGGCTGTTTTTGCGCAAAGCCTGGATTGGCCTAAACTCGATGTGGTGACGTTTTCCTGGCAGAAAGTCCTGGGCGGCGAGGGTGCTCACGGCATGTTGATCCTGTCGCCGCGGGCAGTTGAACGCCTTGAAACCTATGTGCCGCCATGGCCATTGCCAAAAGTATTCCGCCTTACCAAAGCGGGCAAACTAATTGAAGCCATCTTTACCGGTGCCACCATCAATACGCCATCGATGTTGTGTGTGGAGGATTACCTTGACACTCTGGAGTGGGCGCAAAGTATTGGCGGTCTCGACGCCCTTGTGGCGCGGGCGAACGACAATACCAAAGTGCTCAGCGACTGGGTTGAGCGTACGCCATGGGTAGAGTTTCTCTGCCCGCGGCCTGAGCTGAGATCCAATACGTCGGTATGCTTTAAAATCAGCGATAGCCGGGTGGCATCCTTGCCGCTGGACCAGCAACGTGCATTTACAAAGCGCTTGACCCGATTGCTCGATGATGAAGGTGCAGCTTTTGATATCGATGGCTATCGTGACGCACCGCCGGGTTTGCGAATCTGGACCGGTTCCACGGTTGAGACCGACAATCTCAAAGCCCTGATGCCATGGCTGGACTGGGCGTTTGCGATAACGGTTGCAGAGCTTTAAAAAATTCCCCCTTTTCAGGAGATTAAGATTATGGCACCCAAAGTGCTTATTGCAGATAATTTGAGTGAAAAAGCTGTGGCTGTTTTTAAGCAGCGCGGTATTGATTATGACATTAAAACCGGTCTCGACAGAGATGGTATCGTAGAGATTGTCGCAGGTTACGATGGCCTGGTTGTGCGCTCTTCCACCAAGGTCACCGAGAAAGTTATCGCCGCTGCGGCTCAATTGAAGGTTATCGGTCGCGCCGGTGTCGGCGTTGATACCATTGATGTCAATGCAGCAACCGCCAAAGGCATCATTGTCATGAACACGCCTTTTGGCAATTCTGTTACCACAGCGGAACATGCCATTTCATTGATGCTGGCTCTGGCGCGAAAAATTCCTGCCGCCGATCATTCGACCCAGGCGGGCAACTGGAACCGTAATGGTTTCATGGGGGTTGAAGTGACAGCAAAAACGCTCGGTATTATCGGGTGCGGTAATATCGGGGCGATCGTTGCGGACCGGGCGGTGGGATTGCGCATGAAGGTGATTGCTTTTGATCCGTTTTTATCAGCCGAGCGGTCGGTTGAACTGGGAGTGGAGAAGGTGGAGCTTGACGACCTTCTGGCGCGGTCGGATTTCATTTCCCTGCACACGCCGCTGACAGAAAAAACACGTAATATTATTGATGCGACGGCCCTCAGTAAAATGAAACCCGGAATGCGGATTATCAATTGTGCGCGTGGCGGGCTTATTGTTGATGAGGCCCTCAAGGCAGCGCTTGAAGCTGGTCATGTGGCCGGCGTGGCACTTGATGTCTATGCGCAGGAGCCGCCCACAGACCACATGTTGTTTGGCATGGAAAATGTTGTCTGCACGCCGCACCTGGGCGCTTCAACTTCTGAAGCTCAGGTAAATGTGGCGATACAGGTGGCGGAACAGGTTTCGGACTTCCTGCTCGAAGGGGCGGTTGCCAATGCCATCAATATGCCGTCGATTTCGTCAGATGAAGCAACCAAACTGCAACCCTATGTGAAGTTGGTGCAGCAACTGGGATTGTTTACCGGGCAACTGACGGAGACGGGCTTGTGCAAAATAAAGCTGGAATATGCGGGCGAAGTGGCTGAGATGAATACCAAAGCTTTGACGGCGACAGCTTTGGCAGGTGTGCTGCAACCCCTGCTTGAACATGTTAATCTGGTTAATGCCCCGGTGATAGCCAAGCAGCGCGGTATTCAGATTGAAGAAGTAACACGGCCGACATCGGGGGCCTATGGAACCTATGTGCGCCTGACAGTAACCACGGACAGGCAGGAACGTTCTGTTGCCGGAACAGTGTTTCGCGACGGCAAACCGCGCATTATTCAGGTCAAGGGTATTAATATGGAGGCCGAACTCGGGGCCCATATGCTGTATATCACCAATGATGACAAACCCGGTTTTATCGGCACTTTAGGTGCAGCACTTGGGGATGCCGGTGTCAACATCGCGACGTTCCACCTCGGCAGACTGGAACGTGGTGGTGATGCAATTGCGCTGATTGAGGTGGACGAAGAGGTGCCGGCAAATGTGCTTGAGGCAGTATCTAATCTTGCCCATGTGCGGCAGGTGAAGGCGCTGGCTTTTTAGGCTTTCTGGTGGTCATGACAACACCGGCGATGATGGTGACAAATCCGATTATGTGAAAAAATTCCAGTCTTTCGCCCAGAAAGAAAACTGCCATGGCAGCGCCGAACAAGGGTACTACATGGAGGAAGGCGCCGCCGCGATTTGCGCCGATCAGTTCAATTCCGCGGTTGTAAAAAAGATAGGCGATGAGGGATGGGAAAATAATCACATAGAAAAGACCGCTTAGGGATTGCGGGCTGAGCTGAACATAGCGGCCTGACCACATTTCCAAAAACAGAAAAGGTATATTGGCAAGGGCTGCCAGAAAAAACGTCGCTGTTAAAAAGCTTAAATCATGGATGGCGGGGCGCAATCTGAGCATGACTGTATAAAAGGCCCAGACGAAAAATGCCGCGAGAACGTAAATGTCACCAATATTAAAGGTGAGATTGCCAAGAGATGAAAAAATGCCCCGGGAAACGATAACAAGGACCCCGGTAATTGACACGACAATGCCAAACGACTGAAAAGCGCTGATGCGTTCCTTGAACAGAAAAAAAGCCATTACGGCCATAAACACCGGTGAGGCTGAATTCATGATGAGACCGTTAATGGCGGTGGTGTAATTGACGCCGGTGTAGACCAGCGTATTGAATGTGCCAACGCCTACGGCTCCGAGAGTTACCATGATGATCCAGTGTTCTTTGATTGTCGGCCAGTCCCTGGCAAGATGCTTGTAGGCAAAGGGCAGTGCTACTAAAAAAGCGCCGGTCCAGCGTATTGTGGCCAGGGCAACAGGTGGTATTTCTTCATAAATTCCGCGGCCAACAACAAAATTCCCCGCCCAGCACAATGCGGTGATTGATAACAGCACATAGGCATTGGAAAATCCACGCTGTGCGAGTTTTTGTATAAATTCCGGCATTGATTTCAATAGTGAATTGAAGAGGGTATTAATTCTTAAGGGATGGGGCCGGGTTGAGTAAAGAACAATGATGATTTTCATTTTGCGGTTCCCTCGCGCGCCGGTTTTGTATATGTCTAGGGGCGCTTGCGTGAATGTTCGCAAGCTTTCATAAAAATCTTTGAACGGGCGGAAAAAAATATGGCGAATGTAGTCGTTGTCGGGTCTCAGTGGGGTGATGAGGGCAAAGGCAAAATCGTCGACTGGTTATCGGAACGTGCGGATGTGGTGGTGCGTTACCAGGGCGGACACAATGCCGGACATACGCTGGTGATAGACGGCAAGGTCTATAAGCTTTCGTTGCTGCCTTCAGGGGTTGTGCGTCCGGGCAAGCTGGGCGTGATCGGTAATGGTGTTGTCATCGACCCGTGGGCATTGTGTGATGAAATTGGCCGCCTGGACGAGCAGGGCGTTGTCATCAATGCCGATAATCTGCGCATTGCTGAAAATGCAACTTTGATACTTCCCCTTCATCGTGAACTGGATGCGCTGCGTGAAGCGGCTGCGGGTGCGGGTAAAATCGGCACAACCAAGCGCGGTATCGGCCCTGCCTACGAAGACAAGGTTGGCAGACGGGCCATTCGCGTCATGGATTTACAAAACCTTGACAGTCTTAAAGCCAAGGTAGAGCGTATTCTCACCCATCATAATGCCTTGCGCCGGGGGCTGGGAGAACCTGAAATTTCAGCCGATGAACTGCATGGGCAGCTGGCCGAAGTGGCACCTAAAATTCTACCGTTTATGGAGACCGTGTGGCTGTTGCTCGATGGTATGCGCCGGGCGGGCAAGCGTATTTTGTTTGAAGGTGCGCAAGGCACATTGCTTGATATTGATCATGGCACTTATCCGTTTGTGACGTCGTCAAATACGGTGGCAGCCCAGGCGGCAACCGGTACGGGTATCGGCCCCAGTGCCTTGAATTATGTGCTTGGCATCACCAAGGCCTATACAACACGCGTTGGCATGGGGCCGTTTCCAACCGAACAGCTTAACGATGTGGGCACGATGCTGGGCGAGCGCGGCAATGAATTTGGCACGGTTACCGGCCGACAAAGGCGTTGCGGCTGGTTTGATGCAGCTTTGGTGCGCCAGACGGTTAAAACCAGTGGCATTGATGGTATTGCGCTTACCAAGCTTGATATTTTAGATGGATTTGATGAACTCAAGGTCTGTGTCGGCTATATGCTCGATGGCAACAGAATTGACCATCTGCCTGCTGCACAAGGCGCACAGGCACGCGTTGAGCCCATATACGAGAGCTTCGAAGGCTGGACACAATCCACCGCCGGGGCACGCTCATGGGCTGATTTGCCAGCACAAAGCATCAAGTATATCCGCCGGGTGGAGGAGCTGATTGAAGCGCCCGTTGCCATGGTTTCCACCAGCCCCGAACGCGATGATACAATTTTAGTACATGATCCGTTTGAGGATTAAA
>JAJRTY010000047.1 GCA_024278055.1 Alphaproteobacteria bacterium
CAATTCGCCCGCTATACACCACATGCCGCAAGGAGCCATGGCAAAAGGCCGGGCGTCGGTTGCCTGAGCAATTGTTGCCAATCGATATATCTTTTCTATATCGCTACGGCATCAGCAATCAGGCCCTCAAGGAAGCATCAGTTAAATCTGTGGAAAGTGGCGATCCGGCAGCAAAAATTATGATGGCCGAAGGATCAATATCAGAAGTGGACTATTTCAGATATATGGCACACTATCTGGAATTACCGTTTGATAACAGTGTAATAGATGTTAAATTGTGCCTTGGAGAGCTTGGAAACCAGTCAAACAAAATTGAAAATGCCAAGCTGACCCTGGTGCAAGGGGCAGGAGGAATAGACGGCCGCACACCATGTTCGATAATTTACTGTTCGCCAGACAGCCGTATCTTGGCAGAAACAAAAAAATATACCGAGAAATACCCATCGCTCAAAAACCGAGTAGTCATCACAACACATTCCAATAACCGACAGGCATTCATCGCCAGAAGACAAAATCCACTTGTAAATTCGGCAGTGTTTTCACTCGGAAAACGATTTCCCATGCTCTCTGCCAGCGTGATATTTACCAAGCTTCAACTCGCTGTATTTTCCCTGATTGCATTTGTAATGCTGGCCGGAATAGTATTTTTGCGCGGGTTTGCGATCTATTTTTTACATATCTTTGGCTCAATATTTTACCTGATGTGTGTATGGGTCAAAATGGTTGCGGCTGTTTATTCGAGGCCTGGCGACAAATATCCCGGTTCGGAATTTACCATCGATTATTCATCGGATCTCCCTGTGTATTCCGTTCTCGTTGCGCTTTACCATGAGGAAAATCAGGTGGTGGATCTGGTTGATGCGTTATCAAAGCTTAATTGGCCGCGCATGAAACTGGAGATCAAGCTTATATGCGAGGGTGATGATTTTGCGACAATTGCTGCGGTTAAGGAAGCAATCGCCGGGCTACCGTTTGAACTGGTAATCGTCCCCCCGGCTTTTCCCAGAACAAAACCAAAGGCATTGAATTTCGCTTTGCCATTGTGCCAAGGGGTCTATCTGGTCCTCTACGATGCCGAGGATCGCCCGCATCCCGATCAACTGCTGGAAGCATATTGCCGATTTGAACACGACAACAACGACCTTGTATGCCTGCAGGCACCTTTGGTTATTCACAATTCTGACCACAGCTGGCTGGCTTCGCTGTTTGCGATTGAATATTCGGCGCTCTTCAGCGGCTTGCTGCCCGCCCTTGCCGATTGGCAGACGCCAATACCACTGGGCGGAACATCCAACCATTTCCGCCGCTCCGCCCTCCAATATGTCTGTGCATGGGACCCCTACAATGTAACAGAGGATGCAGATTTGGGCATAAGGCTTTCGCGACTGGGATTTCGCATTGGAACATTGCGCCATCCCACCTACGAAGAGGCACCATCACGGTTGGGGCCGTGGATAAGGCAGCGGACCAGATGGTTCAAAGGTTGGTTACAAACATGGCTGGTACATATGCGAAGTCCGGCCAAACTGACCCGTGACCTTGGCTGGTATAATACATTTATCTTCCATGCAGTTATTACCGGGATGATCGTATCAGCATTGACCCATCCGCTCTATTTAATATCTTTGGGTGTCACGCTATACTATATCACCGTGTCGCCTGCCATTGACCCCTATTATATCATTCTGGCAACCATCGACATTTCAAATGTGCTGTTTGGCTATCTGGCATTCGCGGTGCTGGCCTGGAAAACTCTTCCTGTCAGCGGCCAGACACCATTGCGCTCGAAATTAATCGGCGTTCCGGTGTATTGGTTGCTGATATCCATAGCCGCCTGGCGGGCAGTCTGGCATCTGGTCCGCCGACCGTTCGAGTGGGAAAAAACACCGCACGTGATGTCATCATCCAAAAATTGAACCATGCGCTGATTGAAGATGCCCTGCGCTTCAAGGCATCCTGGAACTGATCGTTGCATGGTTCTAGTTTTGGTTCAGGACTGTGCTGTACGGGTTAGTGAAGTTTTGTCCATCGCTTTCTGCAAATAGTCGTCACGTCCATAGGTGTCTGCATAATATTTGACCTTACCGCTGGAATCGGGCCATGCGGTAAAATACGACACGTAGACCGGGATCTTTTTCTTTAAGAACTGGGTTGCATTTTTACCGGCTTTGACCCGTGCGGCAACTTCCTCAACCGACATGCCGAGCACCGCAGCGGCCATTTCACGCGGACGCTTCAATCGAATACAACCATAGGAAAACGCCCGGAAGATATTGTTGAAAAGACCGCGTGAGGGCGTATCGTGCATGTACACAACAAACTTGTTTGGAAATAGAATTTTCAAACTGCCAAGTGCATTATTCGGGCCAGGTTTCTGCCTTACATTATAGCCGAAATTCGCCCCAACCGTATTCCAGTCAACACTTGCTGATTTAATTCTTTTGCCGCTGCGGGTTGTTACTTCATAGCCATTTTTATCGAAATAGGCGGCATCGCGGCGCAACTTTGGCAATTTAACATTTACAAGAATTGTGCGCGGAACGCCCCAATAGGGGTTGTAAACCACTTTTTCTATCTCATCGTAGAAGAAGTTTGTCTGGTTCGATTTCTTGCCAACAATGACATCCATCGACAACTCTTCTTTACGGTTGTTGTAATAGGTGGCGCGAAATGCAGCGGTGTTGATAAACACATAGCGTGTCCCGAAATCAGAAGGGTGCCAACGCAACCGCTCCATTGAATAGATCACACTGGCAACTTTATTTTTCGGTGCCTGCTCTGATATCATTCCAATAGTCTTACGCCCGATTATGCCCTCATCATTGAGTTTTTTCTCGCGCTGGAAATCCTTCACCAGTTCAACATATTGTCCGTTATAATTTGGCGAGCCGTCATAGGCTGCAAACAGAGTTTCATATTTTGCCACCAGCTCTTCCGAACCGAATTTTCGGATACCACGAATAACATTGGCGAGTTCCGGATTTTTGGCCCCCGGACGCATGAACGTACCCTTTTTGATGACGATGATGTCATCATCCTGTTTTTCGGTTCTCACCTTGGCCAGCTCGGCTTTCAATGCTTTATAGGCATCATTTTGCGGGCTGAGCGATTGCAGAAAACCGGCGGCATCATCAGCGGAGATCAGATCAGACAACATTTTTGCCGAGTTTATTTTCCGGTCTGGAAAATAGTGGTATTCGCTCAACTTGTTGGGATTAATTCGACCAAACCGGGCATCCTGTGCATAGCGCAAAGCCCGCATTGTCAGCGAAATCTCAAACTTTATCAGTTGCTCCATGTTGGCGTCGGGTGAAGATTCCGTGGCAGCTGGTGGTGATGCGGAAACTACATATTCCTCCGCCCTCAGGCCTTCGGCATCAGCATTGCGCAATACACCCAGCACAGAGTTAGCTCTGGCAGTCGGTTGGCCGTTTTTTACCCAGATGAATTCCGGATTTTTCATGTAATAATCGACAACAGCTTTTGCCAGCGATTTCTCCGCCAAGGGCGCATATTTTGCAAGAAACTTTGTTGCCTCTAAAAACCCAGAACGCTCGAGACCATCGTTTCCATTTGATTCAGCCGCGGGTGAGATCGATGAATTACTCAGTGAAGCCAGGGTAACCAGGCTTGCTGCTTTCAGTCGCTGGGGTTTGTAGGTAAAATAGGTATGCCCCCTGATCTTGGCAGGTTTGATTTTCTTTGCCTTAACAGCCTGTTTTGGCTTGGCCTGCTCTGCTCGTTTGGCCTTTCGCGATAACGACGGCTTGAACAACCTCTCAAGGAAGGACTGTGCCTGCACCTGAGGCACAGCAGCCGAGAACGAAATCGCTATTCCCAGCGATACCGTGGTGAGAAGTGGTGCGTTTCTTATCAAGTTTTTCATACTTATTCCCCTGTCCAATTTTTTATCAATCCCAATATCTGCCACTCCCGGCAAGGTTTGCCATACATCTGACAACCCACCACTCCCACAATCCCCACTGGTAGGACTTGTCACAGCTTCAGATTTTACTCACTGGTCTCCATTATTTCCATTCAGCTTGCGAAACTCACTCGCCAGATGTCGCCTGTTGAGCATTCAATTGATCATGGCGCTCTTGTATATTTTTCGGCCATGTCGATTTAACATAACTCAAAACAGCGATGATCTCCTGATCACTCAGAACACCGTCAAATATCGGCATGTTGGTTTTGTAAGTGTCATCGTCGATAAATTTGGCCAATCCGGTTTTTGTTAAATCAAACAATACCTTGTCGGTGTGGTGCCAGGTATGGCCGGATTCATTGTGTGGCGGTGCAGGCAAAAGACCATCGGCCCCCGGGCTTTGCCAGTTTGCCTGCCCTTCAAGATTGGCACCATGGCAGGCCGCGCAACTTTCAGTATATATTCGCAGGCCATTCGCAACCACTGTAGCATTCCCTGGTGAAAACAGGGCTCCGGGTTTGACCTGTGATTGCGTCTGATTGACCCACAAGACGCCAATCGCAACAAGAGATATGGCGATAACGGAAATGATTGTAATTCTAATTGCCATCAATTCACGCTCACGTCACAAGGATTGGAGAATTTGTCGGCACCCGCTGATAGAGATCGATCACATCCTGATTGAGCAACCGAACACAACCACTGGATACAGCCTTGCCAATGCTGAAGGCTTCGCCTGTCCCGTGCAACCGGTATAGCGTGTCCTTGTTACCCTTAAAAATATACAGCGCGCGGGCACCCAACGGATTTAATATTCCAGGCGGCATTCCACCGTTCCTTGAGGAATATTTTTCCAACTCAGGTGCCCTGGCAATCATATCATCAGGCGGTGTCCATTTCGGCCATTCCTGCTTCCAGCCAATCCGGGCGCGACCTGACCATTCAAACCCAGCCCGACCAAGGCCAACGCCATAGCGCAAGGCCTTGCCGTCTTCCTGAACCAGATAAAGATAAAAATTCTTGGTTTCAACGACCACCGATCCAACCGGCTCGGATGTTGGATAATCGACCTGGCGCCGATAAAACTTGGGGTTCACTTTTTTCAGGTTTACCGCCGGTATCGGAAACCGCTCTTCCGGAATTGCGGCATACATCAATGCGTAGTTTCGCGATATTGCCGGTACTATCGGTTTTGCAACTCGTTGAGTTTGCGCACAGCCAGCAAGTGTCAGTCCCGAAAGGCTCGCAGCCCCGGACACAAAATGCCTTCGCGTTAAGTTTGTTTTGTACATCATTCAATTCTTTACACTGTGAATTTGTGGAACAGGGGCGTCCCTGTTCCTTTGATAAAGCTCGACCCGTCGCTACAAAACGACGACTTCGGTACCCTTGGGCACGCGCTCATAGAGATCAATGGCATATTCATTAACGAGACGGATGCAACCGTTCGAAACAGATCTTCCAATTGACCATGGCTGGGTGGTGCCGTGAATCCGGTAGTAGGTATCACGGTTTCCCTGATAGAGATATAGCGCCCGCGCACCCAATGGATTTGACGGGCCACCAGGAACACCACCGGCATATCTGGCATATTTTTTCGGCTCACGACGTATCATATTGGGGGTTGGGGTCCAGCTGGGCCACTTTACCTTGCGTTTGATTTTGGCACGGCCCTTAAACGCTAATCCGGCTTTACCAACACCAACGCCATAACGGCGGGCCTTGCCATCACCAAGCATCAAATACAAAAAATAGTTCTTGGTATCAACAACGATCGTACCTTTTTTATAGCCGCTGTAGTTAACAGTTTGAGGTTTGTATTTGTCTTCCAGCTTGAAGTTCTTGCTGCCATGTGCCCAAGCAGGTAATGTCGGCATAAGAGCGCTGGCTGTTCCTGCCAGTATGAATATACGTCTGGAAATCATGATTTTGCTCCGTTTTACATGAATCTTTTAGTGATCGGTCGCCGGTAATCGACGCCGCATACAAATTCAAGCAATCGGAGGACGAAAATGCTCATTGGTAGATTTGGCTAAATTTGCTATCTCCAGCACTACACTCAAGTTCCAACTTGCATTGGGGTGTTTGGCAACAAACTGGCCAACACCAATTCCACAGTGTGCGGTACAA
>JAJRTY010000048.1 GCA_024278055.1 Alphaproteobacteria bacterium
AAGAAGCAAAGAATATCGCTAAGCACGGCATCGATTTTGTTCCGGCATCACAAATATTCAAAAGCCCCATCTTGCAAAGGGTTGATACCCGTAAAGATTATGGAGAAAAGCGCATGATTGCGCTTGGTATATATGACGGTATTGTACTCTGTGTGGTCTTTACCCACCGCCATAATAATCACCGTATAGTCTCAGCATGGAGAGCCAGTAAAGATGACCGGCAAACATATGAAAAAGCCTGTGACCAGCTATAAAGACCTGGACCATATGCCAAAACCAAAACCGCTTTCAAAACGCGTTAAGGCGCTGACAGAAGAACAATTGCAAAAGGCAGTTGCCGATGATCCTGATGCCAGCACAATACCACCGGGTTTCTGGGAAGAGGCAACGGTAATCATGCCGTCTGAAAAGATAAAAATCGGCATCCGTCTGGATAGCGATGTTGTGGATTGGTTCAAGAGCACCGGCAAAGGCTACCAGACTCGCATTAATGCCGTGCTGAAGTCGTATATGGACGCGCATAAAGAAGCGGGTTAACCCCCCCTACTTCGTCCCAAACATCCTGTCGCCCGCGTCGCCCAATCCCGGCACGATATAGCCGTGGTCATTGAGGTGGCTGTCCAGTGCTGCGGTGAAGATACGCACGTCCGGGTGGCTTTTGGCTACTGCTTCTATGCCTTCGGGGGCGGCCAGCAGGGTCATGAGGCGGATGTCTTTGGCACCGGATTCTTTTAAGCGTTTGATCGCAAAGGCAACCGAGTTTCCCGTGGCCAGCATCGGATCAACGGCAATCACCGCGCGCTCTGACATATGGTCGGGCAGCTTGAGAAAGTATTCTACCGGTTGCAGGGTTTTGGCGTCACGATAAAGACCGATGTGGCCGACGCGGGCGCCCGGCACTAGGTCAAGCATGCCATCCAGCAAGCCATTGCCGGCGCGCAATATGGAGACCAGCGCCAGTTTCCGGCCCTTGAGGATGGGTGCCTCCATCGCCTCCACCGGGGTTTCAATCGACTTTGTTGTCAGCGGCAAATCGCGCAGCACTTCGTAGCCAAGCAGCAGGGAAATCTCGCGCAGCAACTGCCGAAAGACAGCGGATGGTGCGTTTTTGTCGCGCATTAACGTGAGTTTGTGGGCGATAAGCGGATGGTCAACAACGGTGAGATTTGCATGCATGAGAACGGGAACCCTGTTGGAAATTATCGCGCCATCATAGACGAAAAATTCTCAAGCTCTGACAGCTGTTTGAGTTATCCCCAATGCAACTCAGTCCTCGGCGATATCCTCCAGCCACAGCTCGGGCTTTTCTTCGATGAATTTTTTCATCAGCGCGATACAATCGGCATCATCCGCCATAATAATTTCGACACCATGATCGCGCAAGAACAGCGGGTTACCCACAAAATTTCTGGCTTCTCCAATAACCACACGGGTGATGTTAAACTGCACAATCGTGCCAGAGCACATCATGCACGGACTTAACGTTGTATACAGCGTCATGCCTTTGTAACTTCTCTGCCGCCCGGCCTTGCGCAGGCAATCCATTTCACCATGGGCTATGGGGTCGCCCTGCTGCACCCTCTGGTTGCGACCCGAGGCGATCAGCGTATCTCCAGATGCCAGGGCCGCCCCAATCGGGCACCCGCCTTCGTCATACCCGGCTTTGGCTTCTTCATAGGCAATTCTTAAAAATTTAGCATCGGTTTCGTTGAGCATATTTCTCTTTCAAACTAAGTAAGTTTATACCCGTTCGCCACGCCGGAAAGGTACCAGCAGGGCTTTGGGATAGCGTGCCCGTCTGGCCATGATGACCATGGCGACGATGGACAGGAGATAGGGCAGCATCAGGTAAAACTGATAAGGCAGGATTGACGCACCGGCAACCTGTTGTGCGCGCACCTGAAAGGCTTCCAGACCGGCAAACAGCACAGCGCCTAACAGGGCCTTGCCCGGTCGCCATGAAGCAAACACCACCAGCGCAATCGCTATCCAGCCGCGACCATTGATCATGCCAAAGAAAAAGGCATCAAAAGCTGACATGGTAATAAAGGCACCACCAACCGCCATCAATGCTGAGCCCACCACCACAGCCCCGGTGCGGATGGCTAAAACGTCAATGCCCTGGGCTTCAACCGCTACCGGATTTTCACCCGCCATGCGCACCGCCAGGCCAACCGGCGTGCGATACATCATATACCAGACGATGGGTACGCACAGGAGAGCCAGATAAGTCATCGGTGTCTGGGTGAACAGGGCCTCGCCGACAATGGGCAATTCTGACAGGCCTGGAACAGGGTAGGTCTGGAACGGGACAATTTTGGGCGGCGTGGTCGCATCGGGCAATAACATGCGATAGATGAAATAGCTCAAGGATGATGCAAACATTGTCACACCAATGCCGGTCACATGCTGAGAAAGCCCCAGATAAACGGTGAAAATCGAGTGTACCAGGCCGAAAGTGCCCCCCACCAGAGCAGCAAACATGACCCCGGTCCACAGATCCCCACCCTGATAGACCCACATCCAGCCCGCCATCGCACCGATGGTCATAATGCCTTCAATGCCCAGATTGAGAACGCCCGCACGTTCGCAGATGAGTTCACCCAGAGTGGCAAATATCAGCGGTGATACAATGCGAATGGTGGCGGCCCAAAAACCCGTTGTCAGAAAAATTTCAAGGAGATCCATCACCGCCACCTGATCTTGAATTTGGTAAGCATCACAGAGACCAGAACACAAAGAACCGACACACCGACCAGAACATCTGCAATATAGGTGGGAATGGTCACAGCCCGGCTCATGGCGTCAGCCCCCACATAGACTGCCGACAGGAACAAAGATGCTGGAATAACAGCCAGCGGATGCAACTGCGCCAGCATGGCAACGGCAATGCCGGTGTAGCCAAAGCCGGGCGAAATATCTAACGTAAGATAGCCTTTAAGACCGGCAACTTCGCTGACACCGGCAAGACCAGCAAGACCACCGGAAATCATGGCCGTGCGGATAATGGTTGAGTTGATACGAATGCCGGCAAATTCGGCCGCTTTGGCATTATGACCAACCGCCTTGATTTCATAACCCCAGACCGTAAACCGCATCATTACCCAGACGAAGAATGCAGCTGCCAGCGCAAACAACAGCCCCGCATGCAGCCTGCCTTTGGACATCAGCAACGGCAACACACCTTCATCGATGATCGAGGCTGCCTGGGGCCAGCCCATCGCCATCGGGTCTTTCCACGGGCCTTCAATGAGAAAACTCACCAGCAGCAGAATAACGAAATTCAGCAAAAGTGTCGTGACAACCTCATCCACCTTCATGTGGGTTTTGAGCAGAACCGGAATAATCAAAATCAGACCACCGGCCAGCGCGCCCACGACCATCAAAAACGGTACCATCAACAACGCTGGCAAGACCACCAGCCCGGTACCAAAATAGGTTGCCGCCAGAGCGCCGCAATAAAGCTGGCCTTCGGCTCCGATATTGTAAAACTTGGCGCGAAAGGCGATGGCCGCGGCCAAGCCTGTAAACATCAGCGGGATTGAACGGGTGATGGTTTCAGTCAGCGCAAAGCGTGAGCCCAAAGCCCCTTTAAACAGAAGAAAGTAGGATTCAAATACCGGTGCCCCGGCCCATAGGATCAACACAGAGCACAGAACAAGCGCTGCCAGAACCGCGATGATTGGCGCCAGTCCAGCGCGCAAAACCGAGACATTTTCCCGCGGTTCAATTTGCATAGACCGCCTCCTGGCTGGTTTCAGGCTTGTCGCCGGCCATCATCAGGCCGATTTGCTGAACGGTTTTCTGCTTGGGCGCAAACGGTTTACTCAACTCACCATGATACATCACCACAAGCTTGTCACACAGCGACATCAGTTCATCGAGATCTTCAGAAATCAGCAAAATACCGGCACCGCGCTGGCGCGCTGCCAAAAGCTGTGTCTGCACATAGGCAATGGCACCTTCATCAAGCCCGCGCACCGGCTGGTTGGCCAGTATAAAAGAAGGATCGGAAGATAGCGCACGCGCCAAAATAAGTTTTTGCATATTGCCGCCGGACAAAAGCTTGGCCTGCTGCAGCGGTCCCTCGCACCTGACATCATATTGCTTGATCAACTGCTCGGCCCGCTTCAAAGCTTCAGGCTTTTTAATCCATAAGCGGCCATGGGATATCTCAGGAGTTTTCAAAGTCTCACTGATCAGGTTTTCCCACACCGTCATTTCACCGACAACGCCCGAGGCATGGCGGTCTTCAGGTATGCGCCCGACACCTTTGGACACCATAAGGTTGGGTGAAACTTCATCCAGGACCTCGCCAAACAACTCCATCGTACCCGAGGCAGGCCGGGTTAATCCAGACAGCAACGAGGCCAGAGCTGATTGCCCGTTACCGGCCACCCCGGCAACCCCGACTATTTCATGAGCACAGACTTCAAGATCAATATTGTTCAACAATGGCGTTTGCGTATTACCCGAAACACTCACCCCCGAAAGCTGCAAAACCACCGCCCCGGCAACAGCTGCCTCCAGTCTGGGCCGGGTAACTTTGCGCCCCACCATCATCTCAGCCAGCAGGGCCCGGTCGGCATCCACCGTTTTAACGATACCGGTAATGGCTCCGCGCCGCAACACCGCCACCCGGTTGCTGATCGCCAGAATTTCATTGAGTTTATGCGAGATAAAAATAACACCCAGCCCCTTTGCCGTGAGCTTTTTGAGCGTGGCAAATAATCCCTCGGTTTCCTGGGGAGTGAGGACGGCGGTAGGTTCATCGAGGATAAGAACGCGGGCATCGCGGTACAGAACCTTGAGGATTTCCACGCGCTGACGCTCGCCCACCGAAAGCTCACCGACCAAAGTATCAGGCTTGACAGCAAGCCCGAATTCCTTCGACATTTTTCAAGCTTGGCTCGCGCGCCCGACAGATTCTGGCGCCAGGCAAAAAGATTTTCCGTGCCCAGGATTATATTATCGAGAACGCTGAGATTATCGGCAAGGGTAAAATGTTGATGCACCATCCCCACACCGGCCTTGATAGCGGCCTCCGTAGATCCCGGAAATAATAATTTCCCACCAATCGAGATTGCACCTTCATCGGCAGTGTAATGACCGAACAGGATGTTCATCAATGTGGTTTTGCCGGCACCATTTTCGCCCAGCAGAGCTAGTATCTCGCCCTCGTCCAGCGACAGCGAAATGTCGTCGTTGGCGACCAGCGAGCCGAAGCTCTTGGTAATATTCTTTATTTCAAGTATCGACATCAGGGAACGAGGTGGTGCAGGTCACAACCTGCACCACCTAACTATCAATAGGATGATTTGGGTTCGTTATCGTTAATTTCGACAACATATTTCCCCGACAGTATATCCGCCTGCAGTGCCGCTACTTTGGCTTTGGCTTCGGCGGGAATACGATCTTCAAACTCATAATATGGCGACAGGCTGGCACCGCCCTTTTGCATCATCGTCCATTCCTTGTAGTCTTCAGCCTTGAAATTTCCTGCCTTGACCAGAGATATAGCGTGGTTGATGGCATTTTCCATATGCCACAAGGCCGAGACCACAACGACATCTTTGCCGTTTTCTTCCTTGTTCATATCATTAACGTTGCCGAAGGCTAAAATACCCTTATCGCGGGCCGCATCAACCACACCGGCACGTTCGGCATACATCATGTCGACCCCGGTTTCGATCTGGGCAAAAGCTGCTTCCTTGGCTTTTGGCGGATCATACCACGAGCCGATAAAGTTGACCTTATACTGAATAGACGGATCAACCGAGCGCGCACCATTGATAAAGGCATTGAACAGGCGGTTGACTTCGCCGATTGGGTAGCCACCGACCATGCCAATTTTTTTGGTTTTGGTCATGGATCCGGCTAAAATTCCCATGAGATAGCAGGGCTCATGAATGAAGTTGTCGAAAACCGAGAAATTGGAGCCATGCGGCTTGAATGGATCGCCCATAAGGAACGCCACATCCTTATATTCATCAGCAACTTTTCTGGCTTCCTTGGAGATACCAAAGGCCTCACCAACAACCAGTTTAACGCCACTTTCAGCATATTCACGCAGCACTCTGATATAATCAGTGTTGGCAACTTTTTCCGAAAACACATACTCAATATCACCGGCATCACGCGCCTTGACCAGAGCCTGATGCAATCGGGCGTCCCATTTTTGCTGAATCGGCTGGGTGTAAATTCCGGCAACTTTAATCTTCTTGCCTGCCCATGCATTTGAGCCCAACAACATTGAACCCAGACCTGCACCAATTAATGTAGTGGCAGTCCGGCGTGAAATTCTATTTGTCATGTGTTTCCCTCCTGATTTGGTTTCTTCGTTATAATTTGAATAATTACGAGGTGTCATTCGGATAATTCTTTATCCAGACACAAAAATGTTCCCGACATTTCTCTGTAACAGACTGTATAGCTGGTTTTCCCCTTTACACCAGTCCAATTCTGAGTAATCCCCCATAGCATTTTTTTGATCATTTGATCAAATTTAAGTTATTTCATGCCGACCATTTGGTCAACCGATGATTTAGCATTATTCTACTGAAGATACTGAGGCGATTCGTACCCTGCACCTCTTTATTTGGCACGGATCTTGACCCCAATGAACCAGAGACATGATTTATGACCACAGCGGATAACCAGAAAACCGCCACAGCAACGCTTGACAATGGCAATAAGGATCTGCCCTTGCGCGATGACATTCGGCTTCTTGGCCGGATACTGGGCGATGCTGTGCGCGATCAGGAAGGTGATTAAATTTTCGCCATTGTCGAAAACATTCGCCAGACTTCCATTCGCTTTCATCGCGAAGACGACGAAGAACCGGCGCGGCGCGAGTTGGAAGATATTCTGAATTCACTCAGCCCTGAACAGACCGTACAAATTCTGCGCGCTTTCAGCTATTTTTCCCATCTGGCCAATCTTGCCGAAGATCAACACCGTATCCGCCGCACCCGCGCCCACGCTATGGCCGGATCCGCACCCCGTTCCGGCACCATGGAAAAAGCACTTGCGCAGGCCAAAAAAGAGGGTTTTACGTCAGCTCAATTGCAGGCGTTCTTCAGCACCGCCCTGGTGTCTCCGGTGTTGACCGCGCACCCGACAGAAGTCAGGCGCAAGAGCATCATGAAACGCGAAATGGAAATTTCTAAAATCCTCGCCAAGCGCGATCATTCTAAATGGACGCCGGAAGAACGCCGCCAAAGTGATGAAGATATTGCCCGCGCAGTGCTGACCTTGTGGCAGACAAATCTGCTGCGTCAGACCAAGCTTGATGTGATGGATGAAGTATCCAACGGCCTGTCTTATTATGATTATACTTTTTTAACCGAACTCCCGCGGTTTTATGCGTCTCTCGAAGACAAGTTGAATGAAGACTTCCCCGACGATGAGCCGGTTGAGGTTGCATCCTTCCTGCGCATCGGTGGCTGGATTGGCTCTGATCGCGATGGCAACCCTTTTGTCACTGCTGAAACCCTTGAAAAGACAGTCAAAAAACAAAGCGCACGCGCCCTTGCCTTCTATCTCAATGAGCTCCATGAACTGGGCGGCGAATTGTCTTTGTCTACCCGCATTGTCAAAGCCTCTGAAGCTCTGCTCGACCTTGCCAGGCTCTCTCCCGACACCTCGCCACATCGCAAGGAAGAGCCCTACCGGCTGGCCATTTCAGGCCTGTATGCCCGCATGGCGGCAAGCTTGCGTGATCTTGATGCAGTTGCTGCATCGCGCGCCCCCGTTGGTGACAGTACCCCTTATGAAACCCCTGAACAATTCAGGGCCGATCTTGACATTATTCATCATAGCTTATGTGAAAACGGGTCATCCATTCTCGCCGCCGGACGCCTGCGCCATTTACGCCGCGCGGTCGACTGTTTTGGTTTTCACCTCGCCAGCCTCGATCTTCGCCAGGGCTCGGACACTCATGCAGCCTGCATTGCCGAATTATTCGAAGCGGTTAAACCGGGGACAGATTACCCAGCACTCAATGAAGAAGACAGAATAGAGCTGCTGGTCGAAGAACTCAAATCCCTCCGCCCGCTGGTCCGGCCCTTCTGGACCTACAGTGCCGAGACCACAAGTGAGCTTGATATTCTGACAACTGCGGCGCGCATTCACAGGCTCTATGGTCACCAGGCGATTACCACCTGCATCGTCTCCAACACCCAATCGGTTTCCGATCTGCTGGAAATCTGCGTGCTTTTGAAACAGGCTGGCATCGTCACCCCTGAAGGCAGCCGCCATATCAATATTGTCCCGCTGTTTGAAACCATTCCTGATTTGCGTATATGCACGCAGATTATGGATCGTCTGTTGTCCATTCCCGAATACCGGAAACTCGTTGACAGTTGCCAGGCCACCCAGGAAGTCATGCTGGGATATTCCGACAGCAACAAGGACGGTGGTTTCGTTACCTCCGGCTGGGAGTTGTACAAGGCTGAAATCGGCCTGATAGAAGTGTTGCAGCGCCATCAAGTCAGGTTGCGCCTGTTTCATGGTCGCGGCGGCAGCGTCGGTCGCGGCGGCGGCCCCAGCTATGACGCCATCATGGCCCAGCCCGTCGGTGCCGTTAATGGACAGATACGCGTGACCGAGCAGGGCGAGATTATCTCAAGTAAATATTCCAACCCCGCGGTCGGCAGACGCAATCTGGAAATTCTGGCATCGGCCACACTGGAAGCAACTTTATTCAAATCCGGTGAACAAACCCCGCCTGATGCATATCTTGAGGCCATGGAAGAGATTTCCGCCCACGCCTACAAAGCCTATCGCTCACTGGTCTATGAAACAGACGGGTTTGAAGACTATTTCTGGGGCTCCACCGTCATTAATGAAATCGCCACCCTTAACATCGGCTCGCGGCCTGCTTCGCGCAAAAAAACCCGCAGGATTGAAGATTTGCGCGCTATTCCCTGGGTATTCAGCTGGGCCCAGTGCCGCTTGATGCTGCCGGGCTGGTACGGCTTTGGCTCTGCAATCGAAAAGTGGCTGGAGGATCATCCTGAAAAAGGCTTGCCATTTTTGCAGGAACTTTATCAGCGCTGGCCGTTTTTCCGCACGCAACTGTCCAACATGGACATGGTGCTGGCCAAAAGCAGCATTGCCATTGCCTCACGCTATGCAGCTCTGGTTGAAGACGAAGCGCTGCGCAAGAAAATATTCAGACGCATTGCCCAGGAGCGCCGGTTGACCATTTCAACGTTGTTGAACATTATGCAACAACAAACTCTGCTCGAAAACAACGCCTTGCTGGAGCGCTCAATCCGCAATCGTTTCCCCTATCTCGACCCCCTCAACCACTTGCAGGTCAATCTGATGAAGCACTACCGCACCAACCCGGCAAATGCCAAAATTCTGACCGGCATACAACTGACCATAAACGGTATTTCTGCGGGCCTGCGTAACAGCGGCTGATAATTGTTCCACCCTCAACAGCTTTAGGCACATCCGGCAATGCAATCGCTTATTTCCATCTCTGATCTGTCAAAAACCTATGCCTCCGGGTTTGTCGCCCTGAAAAGCGTCAATCTCAACATTCGCAAAGGAGAGATACTCGCATTGCTGGGACCCAATGGTGCCGGCAAGACCACGTTGATCAGCATTATCTGCGGCCTGGTTAATCCGACATCAGGCACAGTGCGTGTTGATGGCCATGATATTATCAAGGACTTTCGCAAAACCCGGGCAATGATCGGCCTGGTGCCGCAGGAACTGACCACGGAGGTATTTGCCTCGGTCTTTACCACCATGGTCTACTCACGCGGGTTATTTGGTAAAAAATCCAGCCCGCAATATATCGAAAAAATCCTGCGCGCCCTGTCGCTGTGGGACAAGAAAGACAGTCCCATTAATGAACTGTCAGGCGGCATGAAACGTCGGGTGCTGATCGGCAAGGCGCTGGCGCATGAGCCGGAAATACTTTTTCTCGACGAGCCCACAGCCGGTGTCGATGTTGAGCTGCGAAAAGACATGTGGGCACTGATCCGGCAGTTGCGGGCTGACGGCGTCACCATTATTCTAACCACTCATTACATTGAAGAGGCCGAAGAAATTGCCGATAGGGTCGGCATTATCAACCATGGTGAAATTATTGTAATTGAAGAAACATCAGAACTGATGCGCAAACTCGGCAAAAAACAGCTGATACTAGAATTGCATAAAAAACTGGAAAGTCTGCCGGCGGATTTTGACATACCCAACCTGGAAATTTCAGCCGATGGCATGCAGTTGATCTACACCTATGACATTCACATGGACCGCACCGGTATTACCTCTTTATTGAGCCGATTGAGTGAAAAAGGCATCCGGTTTCGCGACCTCGACACCAGACAGAGCTCTCTGGAAGATATTTTCGTTACGCTGGTAGGGAATAATCAGTCATGAATTTTCGCGCCATAATAGTTATCTACCAGTTTGAAATGTTGCGGATGTGGCGCACGCTTTTTCAAAGCGTATTTTCCCCCATTCTATCAACATCGCTTTATTTTATAGTTTTTGGCGCAGCCATCGGCTCGCGCATCCAGAGTATTGACGGTATTGCCTATGCTGCCTTCATTGTGCCCGGACTGATCATGTTGATGCTACTGACCCAGAGCGTCACCAATGCAGCCTTTGGCATTTTCTTTCCAAAATTCACCGGAGCAATCTATGAAGTGCTGTCGGCACCACTCTCATTTTTTGAAATTGTGCTGGGATACGTGGGAGCAGCGGCAACAAAATCGATCCTGCTCGGGGTGATCATTCTGGCAACTGCGCGTCTTTTCGTATCTTTTGAAATCGCCCATCCGTTGTGGATGATCGTCTTTTTGGTTTTAACCGGCATAACCTTCAGCCTGTTTGGTTTCCTGATTGGCATCTGGGCCGATAATTTTGAAAAACTGCAACTGGTGCCATTGTTGGTGATCACGCCTTTGACCTTTCTTGGCGGCAGCTTTTATTCCATCAACATGCTGCCCCCTTTCTGGCAGACAGTGACACTGTTTAACCCGGTGCTTTATCTGGTGAGCGGGTTTCGCTGGAGTTTTTACGAGGTTGCCGATGTCGGTGTTGGCACCAGCTTGAGCATCATCCTGCTGTTCCTCTGTCTCTGCCTGTTTGGGGTATGGTGGGTGTTTAAAACCGGTTACAAAATTAAAACCTGACATTGAAAAATTATGACTGATCCGGTTTCACCCTCACACCTGTTTTATGATACGCAATCAAAGCGGCCTCGCATTGAACGTGCCGAGGGCATTTATATCTGGGATAAATCAGGCAAAAAATATATCGATGGCTCATCCGGCCCGATGTCGTCAAACCTCGGACACGGCAACAAATACGTGCTCAATGCCATGCGCAAACAGATGGACATTGCCACCTTTGCCTATCGCCTGCATTTTGAAAATGACACCACTGAAAACCTCGCCAGCCGTCTGGCGGCAAGTTTCCCGGAAGACATGAACAAGGTTTTCTTTGTATCCGGCGGCTCCGAAGCAGTTGAATCAGCCCTCAAACTGGCGCGCCAATGGGCAACGGCTACCGGACAGGACAGTCGCTATAAAATTATTTCACGTTATCCCTCTTACCACGGCTCAACTTTGGGAGCCCTTGGGGTTACCGGCATGTCTGTGATGACAGACCCCTTTATACCGATGCTGCACCAGATGCCGAAAATTGCCGCCCCCACCTGTTATCTCGATCACGATGACCTGAGCCACGAGGAACGCGGCTTGCGCTACGCCAATTTACTCGAGCAACAGATTTTGCACGAAGGTGCGCAATCGGTTCTGGCCTTTATCATGGAGCCTGTGGGCGGTGCCTCCACCGGCGCTCTCGTGGCTCCTGACAGCTATTACTCGCGCATCAGGGAGATATGCGACACCCATGGTATTTTACTGATCTTGGATGAGGTCATGACCGGAGCGGGACGCACCGGGCGCTTTACTGCCGCCCAGCACTGGGGGTTAAAATCCGACATCACCGTTTTATCAAAAGGTCTAGGCTCAGGCTATATGCCTCTGGGGGCAATGATCGCCGATGACCGGGTGGTTGAACCGGTGTTAAGCGATGGCGGATTTATTCACGGCTTCACTTATGCCGGCAATCCACTGGCTTGTGCGGCTGGTCTCGCCGTGCTGGATGAACTGGAAAACCGTCAACTCATCGGTAATGCAGAAATTATCGGCAAGGTACTGAAATCCGACCTTCAAAAGCTAATGGACAAGTATGATTTCATTGGGGACGTGCGCGGTCTCGGGCTGTTGCAGGCCTTCGAACTGGTTGCCGACAGAAAAACCATGGCCCCGTTACCGGTCGATTTGAATGCGCACCATCTCCTGGTGGAAATTGCTTATGAGCTTGGATTGATCCTCTATTCCCGCCGCACCCGTGGCGGCCACATTGGCGATCATTTCATGGTCTGCCCGCCGTTGATCACAACCGCTGAACAGGTGAAAGAGATCATCGATCTGCTTGATCAAAGTTTGATGCTCTTTGCCCGTGAGATAAATTTCGGTAAATAGAAACTACGCCACATTATGTATATCAAGCTGGTTTTCAATCAGTATCTTTGGCCGGGGCTTGCCATATAAATACCCCTGCCCCTGATCACAGCCCGATGCGCGCAGCAATTCATGTTGCCTGAATTCTTCAATACCTTCTGCGGTAATTACCGTGTCAAG
>JAJRTY010000049.1 GCA_024278055.1 Alphaproteobacteria bacterium
AGCGCGCGCAGCCGACGCCAGCATCACGCCGGGGCGGTCATTATTGGCAAATGTCAGCGGGCGCTCAAAGGCTCCGGTGGCGACGATGACTTTTTTCGCCCGCACTTTCCACAAGCGATGACGCGGCCGGTTTGGCAATCGATCAGCTTCGCTTATATGATCGCTCAGGCGTTCACACATCAAAACCCAGTTGTGATCATAATGTCCGGTAACAGTTGTGCGTGGCAGAATATGCACATTGTCCATGGCGGCTAGTTCTTTAACAGCCTTCATTACCCATGCAATCGGAGCGGCTGCGTCAATCTCACCATCAATACAATCTGATGCCCCGCCAAAACGTGGGGAAAGATCAGTAATAATCACCCGCGCCCCGACCTCAGCTGCAGCAAGTGCGGCTGCCAGACCGGCAATTCCACCACCGGCAATCAGCACATCGCAATGAACATGCACCTGTTCATAGACCGCCTGGTCTTCTTCCTGCGGTGCCGTGCCAAGGCCAGCGGCATGGCGGATAATATGCTCATAATGCGGCCATAGCTTTGCCGGCCACATGAAGGTTTTATAATAAAACCCCGATGGGATCAGACGGCTGAACGTGTTGTTGACGGCACTGACATCAAAAGCCAGGCTGGGCCAGCGGTTTTGACTGTGTGCTACCAGACCGTCATACAGTTCAATGTCGGTAATGCGGTTGTTGGGCTCATGGGTTGAGCCGCTGCCAACGCTAACAAGCGCATTGGGTTCTTCGGGACCGGCAGCGATAACCCCACGCGGGCGGTGATATTTAAAACTGCGGCCAAAAAGCCTTACTCCGTTGGCAAGCAGGGCGGAGGCAAGCGTATCTCCCTTAAAGCCGGTATAGCTTTTGTCATCAAAGGTAAACGACAGGGGAGCATCGCGATCGATCAGGCGGCCAAAGGCACCTTGTGATCGGGAGGCAGGGATTCTGTAAGGTTTACCGCTCATTTTTTGCCTGCTTTTTTGGGTTTTGCCGATGGTTTTGTTTTTGCCGGTGGTTTGTCGGTAATAAGATAAGTTTTTGAAATGACCATGGTTGCAGTATCGCGCAGGGCGTGAAACCACTTACCGCAACCGCGTTCACACAACCAGCGTTCACTGTGGAGCCCACGCGGGTTTTTACGCACGTAAAGATAATCGCGCTGGGCCTCATCACCCACCTTGTCCGGGTTAGTGGAAGCCGGGCGCTGAATGTGACCTTCACCACCATAGTGGAAATCAGTCTCATCACCTTCACAGTTACATACGGGACATTTAATCAACAGCATGGGTGTGCTTATCCTTTAATGAGCAACGCCAGCGGCGATGCTTTCATCAATCAATCGGCCTTCAGCAAACCGGTTTAACCCAAAAGGCTCAGCAATCGGGTGCGGTCTGTCATTGGCAATAGTATCGGCAAAAACCAGTCCCGAACCGGGGATGGATTTGAAACCGCCGGTGCCCCAGCCGCAATTGAGATAAAGCCCGTCCACATCGGTTTTGCCGATAATCGGGCTGCGATCACCGGTCATATCGACAATCCCCGCCCACTGGCGCAACATTTTCAGCCGCCGGATAATCGGAAACAGCTCGGCCAATGAGGTGATCGTATGCTCAATCGCTGGAAAGCTGCCGCGTTGTGAATAATTATTGTATTCATCCGCTCCGCCGCCAATCACCAGTTCCCCCTTGTCACTCTGGCTCATGTAGCCATGCACAGTGCCCGCCATAATCACCACATCCAGAACCGGCTTGATCGGCTCCGAGACACAGGCCTGAAGCGTCACGCTTTCGATTGGCAGCTGTAATCCCGCCATATCTCCCAGCAATGTTGTTGAACCCGCGGTAACAATCGCCACCTTTTTGGCCTTGATGCGGCCTTTAGCAGTGTCAATTCCGGTAACTTTTCCGCCTTTGCGTGTAATCCCCGTCACCGCGCAATTTTGCAGAATATCCACACCAAGCGCATCAGCACCGCGCGCGTAACCCCAGGCAACCGCATCATGGCGCGCAGTACCGCCACGCGGCTGGTAAAGTGCGCCCAGCAGCGGATAGCGAGCATTGGGCGAGGTATTAATAATCGGGATTTTACGTTTGACTTCTTCAGCTGAAACCATGCGGCTTTCGATGCCGTTGAGCCGGTTGGCGTGGGCATGGCGTTTGAAACCGCGCAATTCATGTTCAGTCATACACAACATGAACAGCCCGCGTGGCGAAAACATCACATTGTAATTCAGCTCCTGGCTCAAATCTTCATAAAGACTGCGCGACAGCTCATAGATTGCCGCACTTTCATCCTGCAGGTAATTCGAGCGGATAATCGTGGTGTTGCGCCCGGTATTGCCGCCGCCGAGCCAGCCTTTTTCGACTACGGCTATATTGGTGAGATTGTGCCTTTTGGCAAGGTAATAAGCGCTCGCCAACCCATGGCCACCGGCGCCGATAATGACGATATCATACTCTGATTTCGGCTCAGGGCTGCGCCACGCCGGTCCCCAGTCTTTGTGGTAATTTGCCGCATTGCGGGCAAGGGTGAAAATCGAGTATTTTTGCATGGATTTCGAACGCTCAGCTAATCTAAATTAAAAAACGATCCTTTGTCGGTTGCCCGATTTGGCCATCGGTGATATTTAACACTCAAACTTGATAGTCATCCTGGCATTACGACATTTAGTTCAACCAGACCGACATGGTATAAACCTCGCGACACGCTGCCTTGACCAGGATCAGTTATCAAGTTTTTACCGGTCGAACAAATGCCATAAAAGCATTTTATGGATAAACTAAGTAATTTATGTATGAAACATAGAAATTGAACCATCAATGATTTTATGGATTATTCTGGCAGTTATGACTGCCATCGCCGTGCTGGTAGTGCTTGTCCCGCTCATGCGCCAGGGTGAGAAGGTTGAGGGGGCGGAAGCGTCCGATGTTGCGGTTTATAAAGATCAGCTTGATGAGATAAAAAGCGATTTTGACCGCGGGTTGTTGCCCGAATCTGAAGCCGATGCAGCACGCGCTGAAATAGCACGTCGCTTGTTGAAAGCCGCCGATAGCAATGATGCCGCAGCATCATCAACGGCAAACAGCGTCAGGCTGGTCAGAAAACTGACTGCGGTTGGTGCCATTGTCTTTATTCCCGGCATCAGTATGGGATACTATCTGCTCACCGGCTCGCCTGACCTGCCGGGCCAGCCGTTTGCCGAGCGTGCGCCGGTGCAATCTTCAACGACAGTTGCCGAAAACGATGCAACACAACAGTTGATCGCCCGAGCAGAGGCCCATTTGGCTGAAAACCCGGATGATATTCGCGGCTGGGAAATTCTTGCACCGGTCTATACACGACTGAGGCGTTTTAGTGATGCCACCTTTGCCCTTAAAAAGGTTATGGACCTGAGTGGCGGCGCTCCCAAAGCCACGGCTGATTACGGTGAATCACTTATTATTGCTAATCGTGGGGATGTTACCCCGCAGGCTGTAACTGTTTTCCGTAACCTGCTCAAAACCAATCCGAAAATGCCCCGACCACTGCATTACCTGGCGCTTGCCGATGCGCAAGCCGGTCGTCTCAAGCAGGCGGCTGAAAAATGGCGGGCTCTGTTGGCTGAAAACGCCCAGGATGTACCCTGGCGCGCGGATATAGAACGCCTGGCAGCGAAAGCTGAAATAGAAAGTGGAAGCGTGCCAAAAACCCCGGTTTCCCCAACAGTTTCTGCCAATTCCGGACAGGCCGGCAAACCGCAGGGCGGCCAGCTGCCAGCCCTGAGCGATGAGCAGATGAGAGCGGGTAACTCAATGGATGCCGGCGCACGCCAGCAAATGATTGCCGGTATGGTCAAGCATCTTTCCGACCGGTTGGCGGAAAATGGCGGCCCGGTTGAGGACTGGATTAAACTGGCCCGGACCCGACAGGTGCTCGGTCAAACGGATGCGGCCAAAGCGGCACTGGCCACAGCTGAAGCTGCTTATGCCGGTGAGCCCCAGGCTCTTGCGCAACTGGAAAATGCGCGGGCGCAACTGGGCTTTAAGCGCGTAGCGAACATTCCCGCAGAAAATGCTGTCCCAACTGCGCCTGCAGCCCCGTCGCCCGCGCCGAGCCTGCCTGAAGGCAGCCGCCCGCCCGCTCTGAGCCAGGAACAGATGAATGCTGCCGGTGCCATGGATGCAAATTCGCGTCAGGCAATGATTGCCAGTATGGTTAAACGGTTGTCTGACCGGTTGGCGCAGGACGGTGGCAGCGTTGGTGATTGGGTAAGACTTGCCCGGGCATATTCGGTGATGGGTGACAATGATCAGGCCAAAGCAGCGCTGGCTTCGGCTGAAGCAGCCTATGCTGACAAGCCTGAAAGCCTGGAGCAGTTGAAAAATGCACGTTCGCAATTGGGAATTGAACCATGATAGTTGATGCAAAACGAAGTTTGATTTCGCGGATTGCGAACAACAAGGATTTAGAGATATGACACGTAAACAGCGGCGCATGAGCGTTATTGGCGGCGGATTTGTGCTATTGGCAGCCGCCATAGCCCTGGTTTCCTTTGCGCTTGAAGATACGATTGTCTTCTTCTATGGTCCAACAGAGGTGGTTGAAAAGAAAATCTCTCCCGGCACGCGTTTTCGTCTCGGCGGTCTGGTCGAAGACGGTAGTGTCAAGCGTGGGGAAAGTAAAACCATCAGATTTGCGGTGACGGATTTAAACACCTCCATGCCCGTGGTCTACGTTGGCATATTGCCGGATCTTTTTCGCGAGGGGCAGGGTGTTGTGACCGAGGGTATGCTAAATCAGCAGGGTGTTTTTGAAGCTGATTCAGTTCTGGCAAAACATGACGAAAATTATATGCCGGCTGAAGTTGCCGACGCGCTCAAGAAGCAGGGCAAGTGGAATCCGAAAGATAAAACCTGATTGATAATCTTCGGGTGATGGAATTTTAGAGGGAAAAGTTCGATGGCAGCTGAAATTGGCTATTATTCATTAATACTGGCGCTTGTTTTGGCGGTTTACCAGAGCATTTTCCCTTTTATCGGCGCTTCCAGAAACGATGAGAGGCTGATGGCCACGGCTGTGCCCGTCGCCCAGGCTCAGTTCGGCTTCCTGCTGGTGGCCTTCTTTACCCTGATGTATGCCTATATTGTTTCGGATTTCAGTGTTGAGAATGTCTTCAAAAATTCTCATACCGATAAGCCGTTGATTTACAAAATTACCGGCGTCTGGGCCAATCACGAAGGCTCCATGGTCTTGTGGATTTTGATCCTGACCCTGTTTGGTGCAGCCGTTGCAACCTTTGGCCAAAACCTGCCTTCGCTCCTTAAAGCCCGTGTTTTGGGTGTGCAGGGAACAATTTCCGCCTCTTTCCTGGCCTTTGTTGTTGCCACATCAAACCCCTTTATTCGCGTATCCCCCACACCGCTTAACGGCGAGGGCATGAACCCGTTGTTGCAGGATCCGGGACTGGCCATTCACCCGCCGTTACTTTATCTCGGCTATGTCGGATTTTCGCTGGTGTTTTCATTCGCCATTGCCGCCCTTATCGAAGGCCGTGTTGATGCTGCATGGGCGCGCTGGGTCCGGCCGTGGACGCTGCTTGCCTGGATGTTCCTGACTATGGGAATTTCCATGGGCTCATGGTGGGCCTATTATGAGCTTGGCTGGGGTGGCTGGTGGTTCTGGGATCCGGTCGAAAACGCATCCTTCATGCCGTGGCTGGCAGGTACGGCACTGTTGCATTCAGCCATTGTCGTGGAAAAACGCGATACTATGAAAGTGTGGACCATTCTTCTGGCCATTATCGCATTTTCCTTAAGTCTGCTTGGCACGTTCCTGGTGCGTTCGGGCGTGTTGACGTCTGTTCACGCTTTCGCCACAGATCCTGAACGTGGTCTGTTTATCCTGGGTATTCTGGCATTCTTTGTTGGTGGTGGTTTTGCACTATTCGCCTGGCGTGCGCCTGCTTTCAAGTCTGGCGGCATGTTTGCACCGATTTCGCGTGAAGGCTGCCTGATGCTCAACAATCTGATTTTGACCGTCGGTTGCGCCACGGTTTTTATTGGTACGCTTTATCCTCTGGTACTGGAAACCATAACCGGCTCCAAAATTTCAGTCGGCCCGCAGTTCTTTAATGCTACCTTTACCCCCCTCATGGTGCCGCTGTTGTTGCTCGTGCCACTTGGACCGTTCCTTGCATGGAAACGCGGAGACCTGGCAGCTGTTGCTCAACGCCTGAGCGCTGCTGCCCTGTTCGCCGCCGTCATACTGGTATTTGTGTTCGCGTGGGTAGACAAAGGCCCGATTATGGCACCGTTCGGTGTCGCTCTTGCCGCCTGGCTGATTGCCGGTGCTGTTAGCGAATTCGCCTTCCGTATCGGCTTGTTCCGGGTTGCGTTGATGGATTCACTGATTCGCGCCATTAAGCTTCCGCGCTCCGTATGGGGCACGGCCCTTGCTCACGGCGGCCTTGGTATCGTCGTGCTTGGAATCACGGCGATTTCGGCCTGGCAGGTCGAAAAGGTTGAGGTGATTGACGTTGGTGCAACCATGCAGGTTGCCGGTATTGACGTTGAATTTGTCAGCCTTGAGCCCCGCACCGGTCCAAACTACAAAGACGAGGTCGGACTCTTTCGCATAAAAGTCGATGGCAAGTTGATTACTGAAATTGAATCGGCCAAACGGCTGTATCAGGTGCCGGTCATGGCGACAACGGAAGCCGGTATCCACTCGTTCTGGTCCGGCGATATCTACGTGACGCTTGGTGACAAATCGACAACAAGAAATGCATGGACGTTGCGCGTATTTTTCAATCCACTGGCACAGTTAATTTGGTTTGGTGCAGGGATTATGTTTGTTGGCGGTATGATCTCATTGACCGATCGACGTTACCGTGTTGGTGCGCCGCGTAAAAAGGGTAGTAAAAAACGTGCAAAAGCAGCGGCAAAGGAGGTGCCAGCATGAGCCGTTGCCGATTGCTGATTATTACTTTGTTGCTGGCATTCAGCTTCGTCCTGCCAGTCAATACGGCCACGGCCGTTTTGCCCGACGAAGTGCTCGATGATCCTGTTCTTGAGGGACGTGCGCGCAGTATATCGACCTTGTTAAGGTGTCTGGTCTGTCAAAACCAGAACATTGATGAATCAGCCGCATCTCTGGCACGAGACCTGCGTCTGATCGTGCGCGAACGTCTGGTGGACGGGGATACAGACAGCCAGGTGCTGAAATTTGTTGTCGACAGATACGGTGAATTTGTTCTTCTCAAGCCGCGCCTGACACCGGGGACAATCCTGCTGTGGTTTGGCCCCGCCGGTCTGATAATTCTCGGCAGCATTGGTGTATTCTTTTTAATGCGCCGACGCGTGGCTGAAGCCAAGGTCGCAGGCCCGGTTGTTCTGTCAAAGGCCGAGGAAAAGGAACTCGAAAAACTGCTGGAGCAATGAACAACCTTACCAACTTGTAATCTTGTGGACAGGCAGCCGCAAGGTCTCTGTTGCCATAGTCAGTTCAGGTTAATCTGACTATGGAGTCTCCTCATGACATTGATTAAGAAACACACAAACAGTTCTAAAAAATCTCACAAAACAAATCGCCTGTATGTAGCTTTGGGGCTGGCCGCCGCCCTCGGCACGGGGGCCGTGGTCTCGCTGGGTCAAAGCCAGGCGCAAAATGCCCTGACAATGCCGCCGACCAGTAACCCGGCTGCGGCATCTTTTGGATTTGCCGATCTTGTAGCGCGGGTAAAACCGGCTGTTGTCAGCATTCGGGTCAAGCGCGAAATTGGTAATGTATCTTTCGAACCCGGCCATAATCGCGGCAACGGACAGTCTTTTGGCAATATGCCCAATATCCCCAAGGACAGTCCCTTCTATGATTTCTTTGAGCGCTTCCAGCGTGGGCCGTCCTCTCAGCCGCACGCTCAAAAACCCAAACGCTATGGCATGGCGCAGGGCTCGGGATTTTTCATCTCGGCTGATGGCTATGTGGTTACCAACAACCATGTGATCAAAGATTCGAGTAAAATCGAAATTGTCACCTCAACTGGCGAAGTGCTTGATGTTGAATTGATCGGTCGCGATCCCAAAACCGACCTGGCTCTGCTCAAGGTACCCGGCAACAGAAAATTTGACTATGTCGAATTGACTTCAAAGCCTGCACGTGTCGGTGACTGGGTGATGGCCGTTGGTAATCCGTTTGGTCTCAACGGATCGGTAACAACAGGAATTGTTTCAGCCCGTGGCCGTGATATTGGTTCTGGTCCCTATGATGATTTCATTCAGATTGATGCCGCCATAAATCGTGGTAATTCCGGCGGCCCGGCCTTTAACCTCAAAGGCGAGGTAATTGGGGTCAACACAGCTATTTTCTCTCCCACAGGCGGGAGCGTCGGCATTGGTTTTGCCATCCCCGCCAGCATAGTGAAATCGGTGGTGGCTGATTTGAAAGACAATGGCAGTGTTACCCGCGGCTGGCTCGGCGTGCAGATACAGCCAATAACAAAAGACATCGCCGATGGTCTGGGTTTGGAAAAATCCGGTGGTGCCCTTATTGCCGATGTGTTTGATGGCAGTCCGGCACAAGCTGCCGGATTTGAAGCCGGTGACGCCGTTATCACCTTGAACAACAAGGCGGTAAAAGGCCCCAGGGAGCTCGCTCGCATGGTGGCCAGGTTGAAGCCGAATGAGAAGATCACCTTCACTATTATTCGTGATGGCAGTAAAATAAAACGCACAGTAAAAATCGGCAAACTGCCGGGTAGTGATAAACAGGCTTCCTTGAACAGGCCGGCGCAAAAACTCAACCTGGCTTCTTTGGGACTGTCATTTGCAACCAAACCGGGTCTGGGTGTTGTGGTAAGCTCTGTTGATGCCGATGGACCGGCATCCGCCAAGGGAATCAAACGCGGTGATGTTGTGCTTGAGGTCTCGGGCAAGGTGGTTTCAAGCCCCGGTGACATTGAAAAGCGTATCAGCAAAATAAGTGAGAGCGGCAAAAAGACAGCCCTTTTCCTGATAAAATCAAAACGCGGAAAACGCTTCATCGCCCTGACATTAGGGAAGGCCTGAACCGGCAATACTGAAGCAGTGACAGATGGCCTTGCAGGTTTGTGAATAATGCGGGGTAATCTGAGGCCGCATCCAGGACGCTGCCCCCCAGGGAGGTGTCAGGTGCGGCCTGAATTTTTCAAAAACCTGGTGTTAAAGCGATAACAACACCCTATATTAGGCAGGCTCGAAGCTGTAACGGGAAACACATGCGTATTCTGGTGCTTGAAGATGATAGAGAGGCTGCTGCCTACCTGGTAAAGGGGCTCAAGGAAAGCGGCCATGTCAGTGATCACGCAGCAAACGGTGATGAAGGCCTTGAGATGATCGGCGTTTGCGATTATGACGTTCTGATCGTTGACAGAATGCTGCCTGGGCGCGATGGACTGTCAGTGGTTCAGGCCTTGCGTGATAAAGGCAATGACACTCCGGTTTTAATTCTCAGTGCGCTCAGCAAGGTCGATGACCGCATCGCCGGGTTGCGCGCCGGTGGCGATGATTATCTCACCAAACCCTATTCTTTTTCCGAGTTGCTGGCCCGGGTGGAAGGGCTGCACCGCCGCGCCAGTCCCAATGCGGCTGAAACAAGTTACCGTATTGCTGATCTTGAAATTGACCTTCTGTCGCGCCGCGCTTTTCGCGGTGATGTAGAAATTCTGTTGCAGCCGCGTGAGTTCAGACTGCTGGAGTTTTTGATGAAGCACGCGGGCCAGGTGGTTACCCGCACCATGTTGCTGGAACATGTGTGGGATTATCATTTCGATCCGCAGACCAATGTAATTGATGTGCATATTTCACGTCTGCGCTCAAAAATTGACAAAAACTTTGACAAACCTCTGTTACATACCATCAGAGGTGCTGGATATTCGTTACGTGACCCCACTGATTAAGCTGCTCAAAACCACAACCTTCAAACTGGCAGCAATCTATCTGCTGGTTTTTGCTGTGTCAGCGGCTGCCATTCTGTCTTATGTATACTGGAGCACGGCTGGATTACTGGCGCGTCAGACGGACGCCACCATTGAAGCGGAAATCACCGGGTTGGAAGAACAATACCGCCAGGGCGGCCTCAACAGTTTGATAAAAGTTATTCGCCAACGCGCCCGCAAAGACAGCGCCAATGTTTACCTGTTGACGGATTTTCGCGGGCGGCCTCTCGCCGGCAACCTTGCCGCCTTGCCGCCGGGAACCGGCAAGGGCACAGGCTGGGTAAATTTCCCCTATACTATTGAAGGGGCCAAAGGCATGCGAACCCACGGTGCGCGCGCACGCTTTTTTACCATAAGGGGACAGTTTCATCTCGTCGTTGGCCGCGATATCGAAGAACAACAGGTCTTTGTTTCGGTCATTCGCGGCGCTTTGTTCTGGTCTTTGGGGCTGGTGTTATTACTCGGACTTGCCGGTGGTTTGCTGATGAGCCGCAATATTCTAACCCGCATTAATGCCATTAATCACACCAGCAAAAGCATTATGTCAGGCGATCTGACCGGGCGCATGCCGATTTCCGGCAATGGCGATGAACTTGACCAGCTGGCCCATAATCTCAATTCAATGCTGGCCCAGATTGAACGTTTGATGACCGGCATGCGCGAGGTTACCGACAATGTTGCCCATGACCTGCGAACCCCGCTGACGCGCCTTAAGGCCCGTGCCGAAGATGCCTTGAGAAACAAGAATGATGCGGATTATAAAACCGCGCTTGAAAACACGATCCGGGATGCCGATGACCTGATTGCCACTTTCGCCGCTCTTCTGTCGATTGCCCGGGCGCGTGCCGGTGAAATGGCCGGGTCCATGCAGAGCGTTGACTTGTCGCAAATAGCCCGGGACGTTGCCGAACTCTACGAACCGGTCATTGAAGCTGAGGGCGGCAGCCTCGTGGTCGAGGCTGTCGAAGAAGTGAACGTTAAAGCCAACCGGCAACTGCTTGCTCAGGTGGCTGCCAACCTGCTCGACAATGCGATTAAATACGGCCTCACCACAGACACCAAAAACATCATCATCTCAACCATGGTGACGGATAATAAAGCCATTTTCACCGTGGCAGACAGTGGTACCGGCATTCGTGAACCAGACCGCGCCCGAGCTACTGAAAGGTTCGTGCGCCTTGAGGCCAGCCGCTCTAAACCCGGCAGCGGACTGGGTTTAAGTCTGGTAAAAGCCGTCGCCGAGTTACATGGCGGCGAACTGATGATTGAGGATAACCACCCGGGCCTGAAAATTTCACTGATTTTCCCCGTTGCTGAAAATGTTCTCGATTAATCGCTAAACAACGCTTTGACCGCAGCCATATCATATGGTCTTTCGGTAAGGTTTTCAGCATCCCATTCGCTGCGTTCGGCTTCGAAAAAATCACCACCGTAAACGTGAATAGCGCCGGTAAGTTTCGGTATCGGGTTTGTTACCGAGTGGATAATATCCTTGCCAAGAGGTGCGACATCACCAGTACACAGGGCTTGGGCTCCGGCGGCTTCAATATGGCCATGGGGATCATCTTTGATGCGACGCCAGTAGATATTGTCTTCGCGCCCGCTGTAAATGCCAATCACTGCCCACATCTCATGATTGTGCGGTTGAATGGTCATGGAAGGCTTCCAGACCACATTAACGATCGTCAGTTCCGGTGAACTATAGATAGGCGAGATCCCGCTTTTTGTAGGTTCGCCAACAGCAGCGGTCACCGCTGAAGGATCGCACATCGCCCGTTTTAACACCTCGGCAACGTCGCGATGGGTGGGATCATGCCCAACCGCTATTTTACAATCTTCAACAAATTTTTCCAGACTAAAAATCAACGTCCCCCCTTTTGGTGTCAATGAAGAAACCAGTCTAACCGCCACTCCTGTCCAAGTCCATGCGCAATCGGGTATTCTGTGCTGGCGGTTGAATACCCGGTGTCATACTGAGTCCGGATTATTCCTGCCAGAAAGCTGGTGTGAACATTACCAGCACGGTTAACAGTTCCAGCCGACCCAGCAACATGCCAAAGCTCAACAGCCACTTCGCCGTATCTGAAATCTGCGCATAAGTACCCGACGGCCCGACCATTGGTCCCAGGCCGGGACCAACGTTAGCCATGGCACTTGCCGCTGCAGACAAAGCCGAGAGGTTATCAAGGCCGGTGAGATTAAGTGCGATTGACAGAAGGCCAAAACACAGGAAGTACAAAAACAGGAAACTCATGACCGATGCCGACACATTGTCGGGCAGGGGGCGATTATTGAAGCGGACGGAAAAAACCCCATGGGGAAAAATAATGTGCTTGAGATGTGCCTTGACGTTTTCAAATATGATCTGGATGCGGAAGACTTTGATGCCGCACGACGCTGATCCGGCGCAACCGCCAATGAACATCATGGCAAAGAAAAACACCTGGGCAAAAGGCCCCCAGGTGCCATAATCAGTGGTTGCATAGCCGGTCCCGGTTATTATCGAAACCACGTTGAATGCAGAAAGCCTGAAAGCTGTGGTGGCACTTTGGGCATTTACACTCATCAGATAGATAAATGCCATTACGATAAATATTGAGATCAAAAACAGAAAGAACCGCACTTGAGAATCTTTCCATAATGCCTTTGGGTCCCCTCGCAAGGCTTGGAGGAAAAGCACAAAAGGCAGGCTGCCGGCGATCATGAAAATAATGGTTACGCCATCAATTGCCACACTGTCGAATTGGCCCATTGAGGCATCGTAAGTTGAAAAACCACCTGTCGCGATCGTGGCCATGGAATGGGCAACGGCATCAAACAGCCCCATGCCGGCCATAACATAGGAAAATATGCTCAAAATGGTGATAGCGACGTAAACGAGGGTTATCGAGCCGGCGATTTGTGTCGCGCGCGGCAGGATTTTTTCCGATGTGTCGGATGATTCCATCCGAAACAACTGCATGCCGCCGATTTGCAGCATCGGCAAAACTGCAATGGCCATGACAATGATACCTATGCCGCCGAGCCATTGTAGCAGCGCCCGCCACAATAAAATCCCCCGTGGCGCCTCATCAAGACCGGTAAGGATTGTCGAACCTGTGGTGGTGAGGCCTGACATGGCTTCGAAAAAGGCATTTGTATAACTGAGATCAAGCCTGCTCCAGGCCAGCGGAATAGCGGCAAACCCTGCCATCGTCAGCCAGGAAACTGTGGTCAGAATAATCGCCTGCCGAATACTGAGATTGCCGGTTCTTCCCCATGTGGCCATGGTCAGGCTCATGCCGACAAACAATGTAAATACCGATGACGCGGTAAAAACCACCCATTCAGCATGATTGTCCTGCAAATCTATCAATGCGGGTAATAACATGGCAGCGCCCAGAGTTGTGAGCAGGATGCCGATCACCAGCATTGTCGGTCGTAAATCCAACATCTGTCAGGCGCCTTTTGAGGAATTGCGTGTCATGCCAGCCCCCCTCGATGCAAAAATGTTAAATCAGGTCACCCAGAGGGAGTTCCACAATTGTCTCTATTTTTTGAGCACTGGCAAACACAATTGCCAGGCCAAGGGTCGCGATCGATTTAAGGTTTCTATCCAGCCGGTTAAGGCCTTTATTGAGTGTTTTGACTTCGCTCTCACTAAAGCCCTCAAGAACATCGCTACGCAATTCGGCGGCTGTGTCTTTTAAGTGATCGAGCAGCCTTTTTGCCGTATCCGTAAGCGAAAGGCGATAGGCCCGGCGGTCATCGGGATCAGCTTTTCTAATGACAAACCGGCGTTGCTCCAATCGATCCACAAGCCGACCCACCACAGCATTGCCAAGTTCCAGCTCCGCCGCCAGCTCGGCCTGGGTCAAATCAGGATTGTTGGCGATTATCCCCAGTGCCAGCCACTTGACCCTTGTGAGGTTGTGAGGTTTCAGGCGACGATCAATTTCATGGCGAAGGCGATGTGCCACATCGTGAATAAGCGTGCCCAGCAAATCATCGTGTTTGGTAATCATGACTTTGGTTTACCTGTATAATTAGCCAGGGGACTTGCCGAAGGCAGGGGGGTGCCTGTTTATCCTCCAGCAAGCCTCCTCCCTGATTACTATGCGTTTTAAAGACACGGCATTTGTAAAAAAACACATAGCCGGAACATCGAAACCTTAAGGAGTGGGTTTGGCATCATTTAAAGTATGCATACCTATTATATGCATAGTCAAGGGATTTTGTATTGAATCAGAAAAAACCCGGTTTAAAAACCTGCTGAAATTCCGGCCGCAAATTCCCTAATCTTTTCCATAGATAAACAAAATGAGCTAAGTTGCCGTCTGGAAAACAAGACAGGGTCAGCCTGTCGAAAACAAACCGGGGAATATCTCCACGATGTCAGGTGCGCTTTTTGAACAGATGCAGCCAATGCCGGTGCCTGTGGCAACAGCGAAGGTGGATGAAAAATGGGCGGAACTTCTGGCCCACCAGGAAGCTGGCGAAGCCCTGGCGCAAATGGCTGCTTCGACGCCTGGTTTTGCAGGCGCATTGCAGGGAGTTTTTGCAGCCTCACCTTATCTCACCTCGCTGATTGAAAGTGATCCGGCTTATTTTTTGAAGGCTCTTGAGCACAGCCCGCAAAAATCAGTGGATGATATCTGCACCGGTTTGCTCTGCGAGGTCTCCGGCTGGGACACAGAAGCTGTTGCCATGGCAGCTTTGCGTCGCGCCAAAGCCAAAGCAGCCATGGTGATTGCCCTGGCTGATTGTGGCCGGGTTTGGGATGTTAGCCAAACCATCGAGGCACTCACCCGCTTTGCCGATGCTGCGGTCAATGCCGCCACCAACTGGTTGTTGTTGCAGGCCCACCGCAAAGGCCGGATTTTGCTGGAAGACGAGCACAGGCCGGGGCTGAATTCAGGTTATGTTATTTTGGCCATGGGAAAAATGGGCGCGGGGGAGCTGAATTACTCCAGCGATATAGATTTGATCGTGTTTTACGATCTTGAGTATGCACCCTTGATTCAAGGCACAGAGCCGTCACAGTTTTTCGTTCGCCTGACCCGAAATCTGGTCAAGCTGTTGCAGGAGCGCACCGGCGAGGGCTATGTATTCAGAACCGATTTGCGTCTGCGCCCCGACCCTGGTGCCACCAGCGTTGCCATCTCCATGGAAGCAGCAGCAGTCTATTACGAAAGCCTGGGCCAGAACTGGGAACGTGCTGCCATGATCAAGGCGCGGGCGGTTGCCGGTGATATTGCAGCGGGCGAGGAGTTCCTGGCGCGACTGGCCCCGTTTATCTGGCGCAAATATCTCGATTATGCGGCAATCGCCGATGTTCATGCCATGAAACGGCAGATCCACGCCCACAAGGGCCACAGCAAAATCGCCATCAATGGCCATAATATCAAGCTTGGTCGCGGCGGCATCCGGGAAATTGAATTTTTCGTTCAGACCCAACAGCTTATCGCCGGCGGCAGACTCAAAGAATTACGCGGACGAAAAACCCTCGATATGTTGAGTGAGCTGGCAAGGCGCGACTGGATCACACCTGAAGCACAACAGGAAATGCGATCATCTTATTGTTTTTTAAGGCATATTGAGCACCGGTTGCAAATGATCGATGATGCCCAGACCCACACCATGCCACAAGACGAAGAAACCCTTTGTGTCTTTGCCGGCTTCGCCGGATTTGACAGTGTCGAAGCGTTGAAATCGCAACTGCAATATCACCTTGAATGTGTGGAGAGGCATTACGCTGCCCTGTTTGAACAGGCTCCCGGTCTCGATGTCGCCACCGGCAGTCTGGTTTTTACCGGCGGTGAAGATGACCCTGACACCATGGAAACACTGAGAGATATGGGGTTCACGGTGCCCGAGCGGGTTTCGGCCGAGATCAGAAGCTGGCATTTCGGCCGCATCGCCGCCACGCGCTCGGCGCGTTCGCGTGAGCTGTTAACCGATCTGGTGCCTACTATTCTGGCTGAACTGGCCGGGACCGATAATCCCGATGCAGCTTTCTCCGCGCTTGCTGGTTTTCTTGCCAACCTGCCTGCCGGAGTACAGCTTTTTTCCCTGCTCAAACAAAACCCCAATCTTCTAAAGCTACTGGCACAGATCACCGGCACAGCGCCGCGTCTGGCCACCTATCTGAGCCAGCGCTCGCGCGTTTTCGATGCTGTCATTGATCCCGGATTTTTTGATCAACTCCCAAGCCTGGACGAGATCGAAAACGCATATAAAACAGGCTTTCAACAGTGCGAAGCTTTTGAAGAACGCCTTGATGTGGCCCGTGTTCTTACCCGTGAATTCTGTTTCCGCATTGGCGTGCGCCAAATATCAGGCACTCTGCCGGCCGATGAGGCGGCCGCGCAGTATGCCACAATTGCCGAAGCCACAATTGGTGCTCTTTTTACTGAAGTCAGGGCGGAACTTGAAAAAAACCACGGCAAAATCGCCGGTGCCAAAGTTGCAGTCATTGCCATGGGCAAGCTCGGGGGGCGCGAAATGTCGGCAACCTCAGATATAGATCTTATTTTGCTGTATGATCACGACGCTGACGCACAATTTTCCGATGGCAAAAAAGCCTCGCTCTGACCACCTATTTTTCCCGCCTGACCCAGCGTCTTATTTCGGCTCTTTCAGCTTTGACCGCCGAAGGCAGATTATATGAAGTCGATATGCGGCTGCGACCGTCGGGTAATTCCGGGCCCATCGCCACCCATATTGAGGGTTTTGTTGACTATCAGCGCCAATCGGCCTGGACCTGGGAAAAACTGGCCCTGACGCGCGCCCGTGTCATCGCCGGTGAGCCTGAGTTCTGTACTTATATTGCCGGGGAGCTGAAAAATCTTTTGCCTCATGAACCTGATGTTGGCAAAATATCCGAAGATGTAAAAGAAATGCGTCAACGCCTTGAACGTGAGCGCCCGCACAAAGGATTGTGGGATTTGAAGAACGCGCCAGGCGGCCTGATTGACATTGAATTTATGGCACAGTTTCTACAGCTGATCCATGCCGGCCGCACCCCGGAAATATGTCATCAAAACACCGGCGAAGTGCTGAAGCGTGTGTCTGATCTGGGGCTTGTGAAATCTGATGTGGCCAACGACCTGTGCCAGGCAAACTCTCTGTACCAGCGTCTGAGCCAAATCATAAGCCTGTGTGTGGAAGGAGAGTTTGACGGCTCAAAAGTTCCCGAGGGCCTGGCGCTTCTGCTTGAGGCCGCTGGGGATGCTGCTGATTTCAGTGAACTTGAGAACACGCTGGCCAAAACTCAAACCAGAATTCGCCAACATTATAATTCTATCGTGGTTTGAGCCGCACGAATTGGTGAAATCAGGCCAGTTCAAACACCAGAGTTATGCGCAGTCCGCTTGTCTGCCGGTTTTCTATGTTCAGATCGATATTGTAAATTTCGCAAATTTCACGCACCAGCGATAGTCCGATGCCGGTGCCTTGAGTTTTTTGATCATGGCGAATTCCCCGCACCATGATTGTTTCAATCAGCTTGGGGTCAAGTCCGACGCCATCGTCTTCAATCACCAGCGTTACCTGACTTGAATTTGAACTACCGGTAATATTAACCTGGGTCTGTGTCCATTTAACCGCATTTTCGACGATGTTTCCGAGCAATTCCCTAAGGTCCTCGGGATCCACTGTAACCTCGACGTCTTTAGGAACATCCACATTCCAGTCGAGTGTTTCCCCCTTTGGAGTGCGCTGCAATGTTTTAACAATCTCACAGGCTATCTGGTAGGGGGCGGCATCGGAGTTGCGATGGCTTTGCTCAGGGGTAATACGGCTTCGGGCCAGTTCGTAATCCACATGCGAGCGCATGACCTGGGCCAGGTCAGCCAGCTCACCGGCGATCTCAACCTCGCCTCTGGCCTTCAGTTTTGCCGCATCATTGGTGAGAACGGTTAACGGGGTATTCAACCCGTGAGCAAGATCTGCAGCGCGTTTGCGCGCCCCTGATATTGTCTCTTCCTGACTGTCCAGCAACTGGTTGATGGCTTGTGTCAGCGGTTTGATCTCGGAAGGAAAATCACCGTCAAGCCGTTGTTTTTGACGATTGCGCACAGCATTGAGGCCGTCGCGTACATTTTTGAGCGGACGCAGACCCAAAGACAGCTGAAGGGCTGACGACAACAGCAGAAAGATGCCCAGTATTACGATATAGGGCATCATGTCATAGGCAAACTGGCTGCGCGCACGCGTTATGGTTTCATAATCCATGGCCGCTGAAATACGAACCGGGCGCGCACCTTTTGGCGCGGCGATAATCAATTGCCGTTCTTCGGCAATGACGGTGCTGCCGTCAGGACCGGGCAGTAGGTAGCGATGTACTTCTCCCGTTGCATGAGTGTCTTCAGGCAAAGGCAGCGCATAATCCCACAGTGAACGTGAACGCAATTGCCGCTGCAAATTTATATCATCAACCTGCCAGTACAATCCGCTGTAAGCCAGCTTGAACCGGCTATCCGAAAGTGTTTCAGGAGGCTTGACCTGACCATCCTTGTCAAACGAAAGCTCTGCTGCAATCTGGTTGATATAGGTGGTGAGTTCGGCTTCCACCCGGCGTTCAAGATTTTTCTCAAACAACTTGATCATGACAAAACTGGCAGCCGCCAGCGCCAGCGCAATACTCAACGCCGAGATAACCAGAAAACGTAACCTCAGTGATTTCAAGAAGCTTCCTCCGCCTCCAGAGTGTAGCCAAACCCACGCTTGGTTTTGATAATTCCCGCACCCAGTTTACGTCTCATACGCGCTATAAGAACTTCCACGGAATTACTGTCGCGTTCAAAATCCTGCGCATAAAGCTGCTCGGTCAGTTCCATTTGAGAAACCACTCGTGTGCGGTTGAGGGCGAGATAGAGCAGGCAGCGATATTCCAGCGGTGACAGGTCCACCGGGCAGCCATCCACAGTCAATGATTTCAACCTCGTATCCAATCTCAGTCTGTTTGTCGAAATTACCGGTGACGCCTGTCCCGCAGTGCGCCGCACAATTGCCCGCAACCGGGCCAGAAGTTCCTCCATTTGAAACGGTTTTACCAGATAATCATCGGCTCCGGCATCTATTCCTTCAACCCGCTCACTCCAGTTGCCGCGTGCTGTCAGGATCAAAACCGGGAAATTGCGTTGATTTTCACGCCAGCGCTTGAGCACGGACAACCCATCCATGCCCGGCAGGCCCAGATCGAGAACCACAACACTGTAATCTTCCGTATCCCCCAAAAACCAGGCTTCTTCACCATTGGTTTCAAGGTCAACCAGATAGCCGTTTTTTTCAAGAACGGTTGCGACATCGCGCGAGATTAACGGATCATCTTCAACCAGCAACAGGCGCATCGACTTTCCTTCAGTTCTTTTTATTTGTATTTTGATTTTATTATAGTGCCATTGCTGGCATCTACATAGACTTCGCGCAACCGGCCCTGCCTATCAACAATCTTGAACTCATAAACCCAGCGGCGATTTTTGCGCTCAAGTTCAATTTTGATAATTTCTGATTTGGTTTTTTTCTTCACAATCCGCTTTATTTCCCCCAGCGGCAGAATTTTTTTCTGTTGTACAGCACGGCGGATTGTTCCCTGATGAGATTCTTTTGAAGCGTCTTTCCAGATTTTATCCCAAAAATCCTCACGACCATCATCATCATCATGGTCGTCATCACGATCTTTATAGCGATCTTCATCGCTGCTATCGGCGTAAGCATCATAGTGGGGAAGCACCACCATGGGCGTTGCAATCAATGAAGAAACGGAAAGTTGCAACAGCAGTACAAATGTTATTCTGGGCATAAGCATTCTCTATCAAAAACTACCTTACAAAATGCTGACAATCATCATCATCTATCGGTCAGCCCCACAGTGCTAGAACTGTATTCATCGAAACAGCGACCACAGACTGGTCACGATGAAAACAAACTTTAAACCAAGCATTAACACCGAAAGGAAATACAATGAAAAAGTTTCTCATTCTTACATCTACCTCCATGATCCTGGCTTTTGCCTCTCCTGCCATGGCAAGTGACAATGATTATTGCGGCAACACATCTGGCGAGTGGATGAGCCGTGATGCAGCTAGATCAGTGTTGGTCGAAAAAGGCTACGATGTACGCCGTGTCAAACGCGAAGATGGCTGCTACGAGATCTATGCCATTGATAAAACCGGCGCCCGCGTTGAAGTCTATCTTAATCCGGTAACCGGCGAAATTGTCAGAACCAAAAATAAGTCACGCTCATGAGTACTCTGGAAGAAACAACCGATGCCGACCGCGTTTCGCGGTCGGCAGATGTGAAGGTCTGGGATATAGCCGTTCGCCTGTTTCACTGGTCGTTGGTGACAGCTTATGTTCTCGCCTGGCTCAGTGCCGATGAGTGGGACCGGTTTCACAACCAGGTTGGCTATGTCGTTGCAGGCTTAATCGGCTTCAGGATAATCTGGGGTCTTTTTGGCACCAAACACGCGCGGTTCAGCGATTTCCTCTACAGGCCTTCCACAGTCCTGCAATATTTGCGTGACAGTGTGGTGGGCAGGGCAAAACGCTACCTTGGCCATAACCCCGCAGGCGGCTTCATGGTGATAGCTCTGCTGTTGTCTTTGATCGGTGTAACTGTATCGGGAATTGCAATGACTTCCGACATGTTCTGGGGCAGTGAATGGGTGGAGGAAATCCACGAGGTATTCGCCAATGTAACGCTTGTTCTTATTGCCTTACATGTTGTTGGCGTCATTTTTTCCAGTTACGAACACAAAGAAAATCTCGTCAAAGCCATGTTCACTGGCTTCAAGCGTCGTCTATCAAACTAAAATTCGAGGATTAAGGGCGCAAAAGTTCGAGTTCATTTTCTTTATCATTTGATAGCAAGGCAGGGGAAGGCCCGTCAATGGGCAGAGAAAATCTGACCGTTGTCCCCACCCCCTGCCTGCTTTCAATTAAAAATGTTCCCTCATGCAATTCAACCAAAGAACGTGAAATTGCCAGCCCCAGCCCGCTGCCGTTATGGGATTTCGTGAACTGGTTTTCCACCTGCTCCAACGGCTTTGCCAGTTTTGCAACGTCCCATTCAGGAATACCGATGCCTGTGTCCTTAATGACAAAAGTCATTTTGGCGCCTTCAATCACAGCAGAGACTTCAATATTGCCGCCAGCATCGGTGAATTTTACCGAGTTGGTCAACAAGTTGAGGAACACCTGCTTTAGGGCCCTGCGGTCAGCCTTGAGTACCGCTTTGGTAATGGGCAGCACCGTCAATTCAATTTTTTCCTCCCTGGCGCGAGGGTGGATAATTTTCCGGCAATCTTCAACAATCTCAGCCACATCGCAATCTTCGATGTCGAGCTCAATGCGACCGGCTTCAATTTTTGACATGTCCAGAATATCATTGATCACTTCCAGCAGATATTGACCGCTGGCATGAATATCATTGGCATATTCGCGATATTTCTCTGATCCGATCTTGCCAAAAAGTTCTGTTCTCATGACTTCAGAAAAGCCGATAATGGCATTTAGAGGTGTTCTCAGTTCATGGCTCATATTGGCCAGAAATTCGGATTTTGATTTGTTGGCAGCTTCAGCGCGGGTCTTCTCGGTTGAGTATTTTTCAGCCAGTTCAACCAGTTTCTGCGCCTGGTATTCAAGCTCGGTTTCGCGTGAGCGCAATCTGTCTTCCTGATGTTTGAGAAATGAAATGTCGGTGCCAACGCTCACATAACCACCGTCTTTGGTCCGGCGCTCATTAATCTGCAACCAGCGGTTATCGGCCAGCTGCACCTCGAATGTATTTCCGTTTTCAGGGTTTCCTTCCTGACTGGACAACCGCGTGCGTACAATGGGCGCTTCTGCCGCTTTAACAATATCCTCATAGCGCGTACCCGGCCTGATCAGGTCATCACTCAGGTTATGAAATTCCTGATACTTGCTGTTGCACACAACCAGGCGGTTTTGCTGATCCCATAAAACAAAAGCTTCCGAGATGTTTTCAATCGCATCGCGCAACCTCAGGTCAGCTTTGATCGAGCGGGCATCTGCCTGCTTATGTTCGGAAATATCAACGGCAATGCCTAATAGATGTGGCCCGGCATCTGTATTTTCGCCGGTTAATTCAGCCCGTGCGCGTAACCACACCCAGTGTCCACGGGCGTGGCGCATGCGAAATTCCTGGTCAAGAGCTGCATCCTTGCCCCCCATCAATCGCTCAATCAGCATATAGAGATTCTGGTTTTCAGGATGAAGCAGTTCGGTTACTTCGCCAAATGACAAATAGCCGTTGCCCGGCTCAAGACCCAGAATTATATACATGGAACGTGACCAGAAAATCCGGCCTCGCGCCACATCCCAGTCCCACAAGCCACAATGGCCGCGCTCCAGGGCCTTGTTAAGCTTGGCCGTATGATTTTCCAGTTTTTCCGCGCTTGCATGCGCAAGGTTGGCCTGCCAGCTAAACGCGCTGCCGAGCAGAACCAGTATCAGGCCGGTGAGAGCAAACACGTAAATATAGAAAATAAAATTCCAGGTCCACTCCCGGGTGACTTCGCTGTGGGCATAAATGATAGAGAGTGTTCCCGGATAATCCCCAACCGGAATCACAATCGCCAAAGCGCTTGAGCCCTTAAAAATTCTGCTGGAAAATACGCTTTGGGCTCCGCCATTTTCAATGACGTCGGGTAAATTAAGAACAACCTCGCCCAGACGCTTTCCCAGATATTCAGACTTCTCGGGCAGGCTGGCCCGAATGTAGCCCTTGCTGTCTGTGATCAGAAATACCTTGCCGGTACGCAAGGAGTTCGGGACAATGCGGGCGAGATCACCATTGCCCAAAGGTGCCGGTGTAATCTTGCGCGCTGCGTCACTGGCCTGACGCTGTTCCAGGCGCATTTTAACCACATCGGCGGTGAGACGCAGTTCATGTTTTCCCACCGCCAAAGCAGTGTTGCGGGCGCTAATAAAATTGAGAGAAAGAACCGCAATTAAACATCCCACAAACACAAATATGAGAACAGGAATTGCGCGCCTTAAAGTTTTTTCGCTAAGATTTGGCAGCCAGTGACGGACGAGCGCAATCGCCTTGGGTTTCACCTCTTGAGGTGAAAACAAAAAGCTCCCTGACCGTGAATTCTGCAAAAAAAACTCCCCTCCCAAAACATCAACGACCCTTGCCGTTAACGAAGAATAAAGAAGTTATTGATTCGAAGTTCAGGTGATTTGTCCAGTGGGTTTTTTCCATGATTTGAAAAACGGCAAAATCTGTGTACCGTCAACACCGGGAAAAATCGGTTAATCCAAGGATTTCATTGCAATTTCCAAAGTGTCCTGGGACAAGCCGCCACTATCCACAAGGTGTAGCAAGGCCTGTTGAGATTTGTGTCGCCGCCCGCTTTCGAGCGCCCGCCAGCTCTTGAACACGCCGGTGAGGCGCGCGGCAATCTGCGGATTTATGGCATCCAGCTTTAAAATCACACCTGCTACAAGATCATAACCGCTACCATCGGGATGATTGAAAGCAACCGGATTAGCGTTGGCAAAGGTTCCGATCAATGCCCGCACTTTGTTCGGATTTTTCAAGCTGAAGGCTTCATGACCCATGAGGTTTTCCACATGAACAACAGTTGCTTCAAACGGTGAGACTGCATTCAACATGAGCCATTTATCCACCACCAGGTGGTCGTGCTTCCATTTCGAATAAAAATGATCAAAAAGTTCTGCCCGCAATGGTAATTCAGTTTGCGAGACAATGTTCAGCGCTGCCATCACGTCTGTCATGTTGTCGGCGCTGTGATACTGCTGTTTTACCAGAGCCAGGGTTGCAGCATCTTCAAGAGCTGCCAGATAACTCAAAGCTGTGTTGCGCAATGACCGTTTGCCGGCATCAATCGCATCAGGTGAATAAGCACCGGACAAATCAATCGTCCCCAGAAGACGTTTGAGGCCGTCCTGCAAAACTCTGGCAATATTCTTTTTCAGTGACAGGCGGTGTTGGTGAATTGCCCATGGATCAACATTGTCAGCAATTTCACGCGCAAGATCGGTTTCTCCGGGAAGGCCGAGCATCTGGGCAATGAAGGCAGGCTCAAGATTTTGTTGTGCCAGCAACCCTGCCAGGGATTTTGCAAATTCAGCGCTTTTGGTCTTATCCATCTGACCGCTCTTGATGGCATCGACAAGCAGGCGGGTGGAGAAAGTCTGGGCGGCTTCCCAGCGGTTAAACTGATCACCGTCATGCTTCATCAAAAACAGCAGATCATCGCGCGCCGCATTGGCAGTCAGCTTTACCGGAGCTGAAAAGCCGCGCAGGATTGAAGCATAGGGCCGGGCTTTAATGTTGGTGAAACAGAAAGTATGTTCAGGTTCGGTAATGTTCAAAACCGCTTCATCGCCAATCAATTTGCCGTCCAGTTCAAGGTCGATGTCAAAACCGTGCCTGTCAACAAATCCCATCCGCACCGGAATATGATAGGGCTGCTTGCGTGGCTGGCCGGGAGAAGGTGCGCAATGTTGGGTAAGGGTCAGTGTATAGGTCTGTTGATGGCTGTCATAACGGCCGTTGACGGTAAGCTCAGGCGTGCCGGCCTGCTGATACCACAGGCGAAACTGCGTAAGGTCAATGGCACCGGCTTCTTCCATGACTGTAACAAAATCCTCAACCGTGGCGGCCTCACCATCATGGCGCAGAAAATACAGGTCCATGGCCTGCCTGAATTTTTCCGGTCCCAGCAGCGTCAGCATCATGCGCACCAGTTCAGCGCCTTTTTCATAGACCGTTGCGGTATAAAAATTATTGATCTCGATATATGAATGCGGTCGAACCGGATGGGCAAGGGGGCCTGCATCTTCAGGAAACTGCTGGGCCCGCAACCGGCGTACATCGTTAATGCGTTCCACCCCACGTGAGCGCGTGTCAGCGGAAAATTCCTGATCGCGAAAAACCGTCAGCCCCTCCTTGAGGCACAGTTGAAACCAGTCGCGGCAGGTAATGCGGTTGCCGCTCCAGTTATGAAAATACTCATGCGCAATGATGCTCTCGATATTGGCATAATCACCATCGGTTGCGGTATCGGGCAGGGCCAGGATAAACCGGTCATTGAAAATGTTCAGCCCCTTGTTTTCCATCGCCCCCATATTGAAATCACTGACGGCGACAATCATGAAAATATCAAGATCATATTCGCAGCCAAAGCGTTCTTCATCCCACTTCATTGAGCGCTTGAGTGCGTCCATGGCGTACGCGCAGCGGTCTTCTTTGCCTGGTTCAACAAATATTTTCAATTCAACCTGACGCCCCGACATGGTGGTGAAGCTGTCGCTTACGGATTTTAGATTTCCGGCTACCAGAGCAAACAGATAAGAAGGTTTTGGATGGGGATCATGCCAGATGGCAAAATGCCTGCCGGGGCCGATGGTGCCGGTCTCAACCAGATTGCCGTTGGAAAGCAGCACCGGCGTATCTGCCTGAGACCCTTCAACCCTGACCGTGTAAACACTCAACACATCAGGCCGGTCGCAAAAATAGGTGATGCGTCGAAAGCCTTCAGCTTCGCACTGGGTGCAATAGGTGCCGCTGGAACGGTACAGACCGGAGAGCGCCAGATTGGCAGTGGGATTGCAGGTGGTTTCAATCTCCAGTGTGAATTCTTCCTGCGGCACTGAGGCGATGGTAATTGAAGTGGCGTTTGTGCTGTAATCGTCCGGCGCAAGCTTGCGGCCATTGAGACGAACAGAAACAAGTTCAATTTCCTCACTATCCAAAATCAGCGGGGCCATGTCTGAAGTGACCGCTTCATTCGGTTTAATCGTCAGGGTTGATTTGACTGAGGCAGCCGCCGGTGCCAGCCGGACATCGAGGTGAACCGTGGGTATGAGATAATCAGGAGGGCTGTAATCCTTGGCATAGATAGCCTGGGGAATATCGGTTTTCATATATTATTGCCGGTATGACAAGTGCAGATTATCGTTCAACCGCCCTGAGGACGCCGCGGGCATCCTGAGCAATCCCCACCAGTTGATTGGGCAGGTTTTCAGGAGACTCTTCGGCAAAGTCAACGATTGAGCGCAACAGTTTTACGCACATCAAAGAATGAGAAATAACCCGTGCCTGCCATTCCACATCAGCCGGGTTGCGGTCATATTCGGCTCCGGGAACGCGCCAGCCGCCCCAGTTTTCTTTACTGGTAACGATCACCGGATACGTGCCGGGGTAGGGGTGGTGACTGCATTCATCAGCGGATTTCCACTTGTTCTGACCGCGAATGAGCCGCCACTCAACTCCGTCATTCAGTTCAGATGAAACCGCAACTTCTTCCGATTGCAATTCCTCAAAGCCGAATTCACGGCCCAGACCAACCTCGTAGGTTATTTTGATCGGCTCCTCCACACCCTTGGCCCATTGCGGTACAACCGCCTCGATAAGCGCCCAGGTTCCAACCGGTTTTACAAAGACCCGCTGGTTTTTGTGAAATTGTGCTTTGGCCATAGTGTCCTCAAGGTGTGTCTGAAAAACAATTGACCAAGTATCGCCAAACTTCCTTAATTTAGTGTTGGCCGCACTTTAAATCATTGCTTCAATCAGATAAGGCCCTTCGTGTGCTATGGCCTTTTTGAGTTCCTTTGCCAGTTCGGCTGCGCAATCAACCCTGACAGCGGGCATGCCCAGGCTTTTTGCCAGCGCCGTCCAGTTGATTTCGGGATTGTCCAGATTGAACATTCTGTTGGCGTTTATGCCCGGCGGCCCACCGCCCACATTGGCCAGCTCACCATGCAGGATCTGGTATTTCCTGTTGGCGAGAATGACCGTGGTGATGTTGCAGTTCTCGCGCACCTGGCTCCACAATCCCTGTACCGTATACATGCCGCTGCCATCTGCCTGAAGGGCGATGACCTTACGATCGGGACAGGCAATAGCCGCCCCCAGAGCCAGCGGAATGCCGATGCCGATTGAGCCGCCGGTAAGCTGGAGCAGGTCGTGGGGCGGGGCGTGTTTGGTAAGCGATGCCACCACGTGGCCGAAGGTGATTGATTCATCACACAAAATTGCATTTTCCGGCATGGTATGAACAACGGCTGCGGCCAGATTTGCCGGCGTAATGGCGCCCGCATCAGGGGCTGCAACAGGCCTCAACTTTGCTACATTAGGGGCCACGGTGGTGCCAACACCGAGTTCATCGGCCAGCATGTCGAGTGTAAGTGTTAAATCAAGATGCGGTCCAGCCAGTTCCGTAACCGTGGCACCGGGCGCCCACAACTCTCCGGGCTTGTCGGGATAGAGAAAAAACGCCACTGGCGCACTGGTGCCGATCAGAATAATATGTTCGTAAGGTGCGAGTAAATCCACCGCATGATCGACCACATAGGGCAGGCGGTTCAATGTCACGCGACCGGCTCCGCGCTCGGTGCGCGCATTTGCCCGCGCCGCCAGCAGATCAACATAGCAATGGCTGGAAATTCTGCCTGCTGTGGCCAAAGCACCCGCACGCATGGCGGATCCACCAAGCATGATCAAGGTGCGTTTTTTTGACCGGATGATATCAGCAGCCTGTTTGATGGCCTCAATATCGGCGGGCTCAATCCATGGTGTATCAGCTTTGTAAATCCTGTCCCTTTAAGTCTCCGGAAGTTTGGACCAGGCGGCATCGGCGGGCAGAATGAGTGTTGCAATCTGCCCCGGGCTGGTGCGCGCAATACCAATCGCCTTTGCCGTGTCACTGCCCACTGCGGCAGCATCAGGAATGGCATGCACCCAGTGCGACATCGGCGTCGCCAGCGACACAATATCGCTGGTCAACGGAGCATCCAGTGACAGGTGCGCGGTGGCATGATCGCCCACCACATTGACCATCGGCGTGCCGGCGCGTTTGGCATTGTGCAAATTAGCCAGACCATTAGCCAGGCCGGGCCCAAGATGCAAAAGCGTTGCCGCAGGCTTTTCCGCCATCCGCGCATAACCGTCAGCCGCCCCGGTAACCACCCCTTCAAACAGCCCGAGAATACACCGCATCTGCGGCCGACTGTCCAAAGCCGCCACAAAATGCATTTCCGACGTGCCGGGATTGGCAAAACACACATCCACCTCATTACCCAGCAAAGTCTGGCACAACTTGTCAGCACCGTTCATCTGTAAATCCCCAGTTCCGAAAAATTTGATCTTTCTGTATAATATCGTTCAGAGCAAGCATGACACATCGAATTTCTCAAAAAACTGTGGTAAAGAGTTTGATCGAGAAAGTAGCTCCAATCCGAAAGAACCCGCTATGAACAATCCGATCCTCTTTACCAACGCCACCGTCCTTGATGTTGTCGCAGGGGAGAATGTTGCGGATCAAAATATACTGGTTCGCGATGGCAGGATTGCCGAGATTTCGGGTGCTGCGATAAAGTGCTCCACGGCTGAGGTGATTGATCTCGGCGGCAAAACACTCATGCCCGGCCTGTGTGATGCTCATGTGCATGTGATTGCCTACACCGCAGATTTCTCCCTGCTCAAGGCATCCTCGCCATTTTATGTGTCAGCTCAGGCGGCAAAGATCATGGGCGCTATGCTGGCGCGCGGCTTTACCACCGTGCGCGATGCCGGTGGAGCTGATTGGGGGCTGGCGCGGGCGGTTGAACAAGGGCTGATTGCCGGTCCGCGGCTGTTGTATTGCGGCCATGCCCTGTCGCAGACCGGTGGCCATGGTGATATGCGCGGACCTGGTGAACTTTCTTTGCACCAGTGTTTTTGCTGTGCCGGTCTCGGCACTGTGTGTGATGGCGTCGATGCTGTTCTTAAAGCTGCGCGCGAAGAAATCAGGCGCGGGGCTACACATATCAAAATCATGGCCTCGGGCGGTGTTGCGTCCCCTACCGACCGCATTACGTCGACGCAGTTTTCGGAAGAGGAAATTTGCGCCATTGTCGGCGAGGCTGACGCTGCTCAGATACCGGTGATTGCCCATGCC
>JAJRTY010000050.1 GCA_024278055.1 Alphaproteobacteria bacterium
AATTACCCGAAGGATCATTGATACTGTAGCTCAGACTGTCGCCTTCATCACCATCGACGCCACCAAGTGTCGCCACAACTGTTCCCGCAGCAGAATTCTCGTCAACCGAGCCACCGGCAACAGTTATGTCCGTCGGTGCTTGATTGACTGGCCCACTCGAAGAAGAGGACTGGCTGGCAACACCTGAAGCTGTACGGGTTTCCGGTGCAGGTGAGGTTTCAGTCGGCAAAACAGGCGATGTTTCTGCGGATTGCGGTGCCGTCTGGTTTTGCGCCAACTCCTGCTGTTCAACTCTGTCAGAAGCAATATCACGCGCTACGTTTTCACCGTCGGTGTTAGCACCCGGCGCATTATCCGTTCCAACCTCTTCACCACGCTCAACCACCGTGTCCTGCTCTGGCGCAACATTTGTCGGCGTAGTGCTTTGGTTCGAGCTCTCAGGGGGACTGGTATTTGTGGAAGTATCAGCCTTGCTGGAATCAAGCACCAGCTCCTCGGTAACGTTTGATCCAAAGTGAAGGTTTGAAATTTCACCACCACTGTGCGAGACTGGTTTGCCCCCATCTTCAAACGTGGTTGTTACTTCTTCTAATGTGCGCTTTTTCTTATCTGACATAATTCTGTTCCAATTGTCAAACCCCTCCCAAGCCGACGATCTTCACACCAAAACCAATGACTCCCGCGGGTTTCAGCTATATAGAATTGAGATCATGTATCACTCGGCCAACCTGCATATACTGCTCGCTCCAGTCTCCTTCGCTTAACCGCACACGGCATCGGCAAACGAAGACTAAAACTCAACCGGGACCTCCAATTCTAATGATGAAGTTGTATTCCGGCTCACAATCAAATCAATACTTAGCACCAATTGATTAAATTGCGCTTAATCGGCAGTTTCAGGAGTTGTTTACTTAAGGCTGAACTTTGGCAGCTGCGTAAATTCAGGCGCCCGCGGCTGAAGATCACATAACTCGGCATCTGTTTCAATCTCCCGGGGCGATTTTTCAGTTTCTTCCAAATCTTAGTCCATACCACCCACGGCTTCCAGATCGTTGCGCGTCCACCAGTACCAAAAACCATGTGTCCGCAACCAGCGCTCAACCCGGGCAAGATCATTCCATTCACGCCCTAAACCGCGCGCCGAATTGATTCGCGCCAACTGCCCGTCCACATAAACCAGCACACCCCAGGCGTATGGATGCTTGTCCTGGTCACCAAATCCACCGCCCTGCTGCTGGCGATGCACACGATAGACCACAGGATACTCCCCCAATCTCAACGTCTCGCGCAAAAGCGGCAAATCTGCCTGAGTAACTGTAGTGGTTACCCCAAGAGCTACATCTTGGTCCATGATGTTGACATTCTATGATTAATTACATACATCTTGATACATGGTGTTGTGGATTTTTTCAACACTCAGGATTTACCAATGATGAGGAGATATGGCAATGGCTCGCAAAATCAACGCTATGCCTAAAGGATATCACACCGCAACCCCCGTGCTTGTGGTTAAAAACGCAGATGCTGCGATTGAGTATTATAAATCAGTATTCGGTGCCAAAGAGTTGAACAGGGTGCTTTCCAGTGACGGGACAACAATCTTGCGCGCTGAACTAAAAATCGGCAATTCCATCATTCATCTGAACGATGAAATACCTGCTCTTGGTATTCTGTCACCAATTTCTTTAGGCGGCACAGCAACAGCCGTGCAACTCTATCTTTCCAATATCGACAAAGTATGGCAACGCGCTGTGGAAACTGAGGTTTCCGTGATCCTGCCGCTTGAGGACACCTATTGGGGTGAGCGCACCGGCAAAATTATCGATCCATTCGGTCACGTCTGGGTTTTGAGCCGTCAGACAGAAGTATTGAGCCGGAAAGAAATCGCCAAACGTGCTGAAGCCTTGTTTGGTGTGAAAGAGCTGGACGAAGCCAAATCAGAAAACGAACGGGCTGAAGTCGTTCCGGCAATCGACCTGACTGCGGCAATCAGCACCGAAGTTGATACTCCGGTTTCTGCCACCACACACTAATTAAACTCAACCAAAACGCCGCCCCGTTCAACCTTGTGAAGGGATTTCATGATGGATAACAGTGAACTTCAGACCAGACGCAACAATGCCATACCAAAAGGTGTGGCTACAGCCACAGGTATTTTTGCCGATCGTGCCGAAAATGCCGAACTCTGGGATGTTGAGGGGCGGCGTTATATAGACTTTGCCGGTGGCATAGCCGTTTTGAACACCGGTCATCGCCACCCGGTGGGTATGGAACGCGTGCAAGAACAAATGCAGCGTTTCACCCATACCGCCTATCAGGTTGTCCCCTATGAGGCTTACGTTGAACTGGCCTAACGCCTCAACAAACTGGCACCGGGTCCCACACCCAAAAAGACTTTATTCCTGACCACCGGCGCTGAAGCCGTCGAAAATGCGGTAAAAATCGCCCGCGCCCATACCGGCCGCCCTGCCGTCATCGCCTTTTCCGGCTCTTTTCACGGTCGCACTTTATTGACCATGGGCCTGACCGGCAAAATGACCCCCTACAAGAACGGTTTTGGTCCTTTCCCCGCCGATATTTTTCACATTCCTTTCCCTATGGAAAACCACGGCGTCAGCGAAGACGATAGCCTTGCAGCGCTCAAATCCCTGTTCAAAATTGATGTGGATCCCGAACGCGTTGCTGCCATAATTATTGAACCGGTGCAGGGCGAAGGGGGCTTTTACATTGCCTCACCACAATTCCTGCAAACTCTCAGAGCCATTTGCAACGTCCATGGCATCATCTTGATTGTCGATGAAATTCAAACCGGATTTGCCCGCACCGGCAAGACCTTTGCCATCGAACATGCCGGCATTGAGCCTGATCTGATAACCGTGGCCAAAAGCCTCGCCGGTGGTTTTCCCTTGTCCGGGGTTATCGGTAAAAGCGAAATCATGGATGCTCCTGCCCCCGGCGGCCTTGGCGGCACCTATGGCGGCAGCCCGATAAGCTGTGCGGCAGCTTTAGGTGTTCTGGATGTTCTCGCCGCAGAAAACCTCAATTCAAAAGCCAACCTTATCGGTGAAAAAATTGTCACCCGGCTGACCACAATAGCAGCACGCAATGATGTGCCGCCGATTGGTGAGATTAGAAACCTCGGCGCCATGATTGCCTTTGAACTGATGACCGGCACAAACTCAGCTAAGCCCGATGCCCACATGGCCAAAACCCTGTGCGCAACTGCAGCCGACAATGGCCTTATCCTGCTTTCATGTGGCATATATGGCAACACCATCCGTATTCTGGTGCCGCTGACAGCCTCGTTTGAGATTATTGAAGAAGGTCTTGATTTGCTCGAAGCATCACTGGTTCAATGCGCAAGCTCAAGGGTTGCCGCTTAAGTTTAATCTTACAGGAGACCACATGACGCCTTTCGCCATCGCCGGCATACAGATGCATGTTTCTGCCAGCCACAACAATGCTGAAGCAATGAAACATCGTGTTGAACTGGCACTCGCGCGCTTTCCATGGGTCAATATGATCGTGTTCAGCGAACTGGCGGCCTTTGGCCCGATCATCAACAACCACCCGCAATCTCTCGCCCCTACACTTGAGGCTTTTCAAAAGCTTGCCGCCCAACACAAGATCTGGCTGCTGCCCGGCTCAATGTTTGAAAAACGTAAAGACGGTGTTTTCAATACAGCTGTGGCGATCAATCCCGACGGCGAGATTGTCGGGCGCTATGATAAAATGTTTCCCTTCACTCCCTATGAGGCAAATGTCACCGGCGGCACCGATTTTCTGGTTTTTGACATTCCCGAAGTGGGCCGCTTCGGCGTTTCCATCTGCTATGATATCTGGTTTCCCGAAACCACGCGCACACTCAGTTCAATGGGGATGGAAGTCCTGCTTCATCCCGTCTTAACCGGCACCACCGATCGCGATGTTGAACTGAGCATTGCGCGCGCAACAGCGGCTCAGTTTCAGTGCTATGTATTCGATGTTAATGGCCTGGGCGCTGGCGGCATTGGCCGCTCGTGCGTCTTTGGTCCCGGCGGGACACCTGTCTATGAGGCTCGTGGTGCCGAGGAAATCTTCCCAATTGAAATTGACCTCGATCTGGTTCGGCGACAGCGCGCCGTTGGCCAGAATGGCCTTGGCCAGGTTTTGAAGAGTTTCAGGGATAAAAAAGCAGAGTTTCCGGTCTATGACAACGCTTTGTTCAACCATGATTACCTCAACAATCTGGGGGCCCTGGAAATGCCCAAACGCCACCACAACATTGACAAGAGCCGTGGTGATCAGCCACAATTTAAGCGGGAGAAAACTGCCCCCGGATCATTGGATGAAACCGGGTAGGGAAAAGGGGGACTATGGCCGAGACGAAGAAGCAATCAAAAAAGCGTAAGTCACTGAGCCATTATTACAACGCATCACAATTTCGCATCGATACCTGGAACCGGTTGAAAAACACTGCCCGGCAATTGGCGGCAGGCGGCAGCAAGGCTGAGCAGAACCGCAAACTGGTGCGTGAGTTAATCGCCTACCTTGCTCCGGTGGAAGTCTATTGGGCCTTTCCCGGCCCACAGGTTTTTCAACAGCTAAACCGCCATGAAGAACTCGAAGAATACAACCTGCTCGCCCGGAAAATTGCGCGCATCGCCGCAGCACTGCTCAGTGGCGAATACCGCCGCAAGCACATTGTTCTCGATGCGATTACAGATGGTGACTGTGAACAGGACAGCAATATTGACAGTGGTGCTGGCAGCGATTTTGAACGGGCACGCAAACGCCCGTACTTTGAAGTCCTGATTGTCGATGATCTCTCCCAAAGCCAGATGGATGCCCAGCGCAGTACCCTGGCCGCCATGCGGCGCGATGAGGATAACTTCACCTATGCGCCGGTGTTTGTCTCAAGTCTGGATGATGCACTCATCGCTGTATCCTTCAATCACGCTATTCAATCGGTTATCATTCGCTTCGGATTTGATCTCCATTCCGAAAATGATCTGCCGGTATTGAACAAATACCTGCATCAGGCGCATTATGATCACATAGAAGACGTGGATCGCAGCGATTACGGTATGGTTCTTGCCGATGTCATTGCCCACGTCCGGCCGGAGCTTGATCTGTTTCTGGTAACCGACCAATCGGTGGAGGAGGTCGCTGGCAAAGTTGGAAAAACCTGCCGCCGGGTATTTTACAACAGCGAAGATTTCTTCGAGTTGCATCTCAATATCCTGCGCGGTGTCGATGATCGTTACCGAACACCGTTCTTTTCCGCCCTCAAGGATTATTCCAAAAAGCCCACCGGGGTCTTTCATGCCTTACCGATTTCGCGCGGCAAATCGATTATAAAATCCCACTGGATTCAGGATATGGGTGAATTCTACGGGATTAATATTTTTCTGGCTGAAACTTCTTCAACCTCAGGCGGTCTTGATTCACTGCTGGAGCCCCATGGTCCGATAAAAGAAGCGCAAGACCTTACCGCACGCGCCTTTGGCTCACGTCAGACCTTTTTTGCCACCAACGGAACATCGACCTGCAACAAAATCGTCGTTCAGGCTCTGGTGCGCCCCGATGATATCGTGCTGGTTGATCGTGATTGCCATAAATCACACCACTACGGCATGGTTCTGGCCGGTGCCAATGTGGTCTACCTCGACAGCTATCCCTTGCATGAATATTCCATGTATGGCGCTGTGCCATTAAAATTGATCAAGGAAAAATTGCTGGTATTGCGCCAGGAGGGCAAGCTTGACCGGGTAAAAATGCTGCTGCTCACCAACTGCACCTTCGATGGTATTATCTACAATGTTCAACGCGTGATGGAAGAATGCCTTGCCATAAAACCTGACCTGGTGTTCCTGTGGGATGAAGCATGGTTCGGCTTTGCCCGCTTTGGCCCCACATACAGACAACGCACCGCCATGTATTCCGCCACACTGCTGCGTGAACGTTATCGCTCATCGCAGTATCGCCTTGAATACGAAGACTATCTCAAAGATGCAGCAGACCTTGATGACATTGAAGCCTGCCTTGACCGCCCGTTGATGCCCGACCCGGACAAAGTGCGCATCAGAACCTACGCCACCCAGTCCACCCACAAGACCCTGACCGCCCTGCGTCAGGGATCCATGATCCATATTCATGATCAGGATTACAAATCCAAGGTCGAGGAAGCCTTTCACGAAGCCTATATGACGCATACGTCAACTTCACCCAATTACCAGATACTTGCATCCCTTGATGTCGGGCGCAGGCAGGTGGAACTGGAGGGTTTTGAGCTGGTGCAAAAACAGGTCGAAATGGCCATGACTTTGCGCAAAAGCATTTCCACCCATCCCCTGTTATGCAAGTATTTCCGGCTGCTGAAAGTCGGCGACATGGTGCCGGAACAATATCGCCAATCCGGCATTGAAAGTTATTACGATCCCGACCATGGCTGTAATGATATCTGGGAAGCCTGGGCCGGTGATGAATTCTGCCTCGATGCCACCCGTGTGACATTATTCGTCGGCCACACCGGAATGGATGGTGACACGTTTAAGAACGATATTCTGATGGATAAATACGGTATCCAGATTAACAAGACTTCGCGCAACTCAGTCCTGTTCATGACTAATATCGGCACCACACGCTCGTCAGTCGCTTATCTGATCGAAGTTCTGGTGAAAATTGCCAAGGATTTGGAAGAACAGCTGGAAGACATGAGCCCGGCCGAGCGGCGCCTGCATGAAGTCAATGTAAAAGCAGTCGTCGATGACCTGCCGCCGCTGCCGGACTTTTCACATTTTCACGAGGTTTTCCGCACCGATCCTGCGGGAAAAGCAGGCGAAGGCGATTCCCGTTCGGCATATTTCCTCGCCTACGATGAAGAAAAGTGGGAATTCATCCGGCTCGACGGTGAAATTCAGGCCGCCATGGACGCCGGCAGGCAGGTGGTTTCCGCCTCTTTCATTATCCCCTATCCGCCCGGCTTTCCCATCCTTGTACCGGGACAGGTGGCCAGCCGCGAAATTATCGAGTTTTTGACCAAACTGGACGTGAAGGAAATCCACGGGTTTCGCGCCGAGCTGGGATTACGGGTGTTTACACAAGAAGCAATCGACGAATTGAGCAAAAATTGAAAATCAGTGCTGGGAGGCAAATCAATGGCGAAGAAAGCGACAAAAAAGCCGAAGAAAAAGCAGGCGAAGAAACTCAATAATATTTCTGACATCAGACGCTTTTTCCATCGCAATGAACGTCCGATTTTCTTTATCAGCGCCACCAATTTCAATTTGCTGGGCATAGACGAATGGTGCCGGAATTTCAAATATATCTCTTACATCGACTGTTTCGATGGCCGCCATCCAAATGTCTTTGTGCCATCGGAAAAAGAGCACCCCGAGTTTGAATCAATCGAAGACATAAACGCATATCTGCTTGAGCACAAAGAAGTCATCGATCTGATTAAATCAAGCAAAAGACGGCCCAAGATTGTCTTCCTGATGTTCGACAAACGTATTGAGAAGATCTGCCGGGAACTGAAATATGACATATGGTTCCCCAAAGCTGCCTTGCGCGAAAAAATCGATCACAAGATTGAAACTGTCCGCATCGGCAATGCCGCTGGTGTCCCCAGTGTGCCCAATGTTTTGAGCAAGATTGACAGCTGGGAACATCTGGTTGAACTTTCCCAGCCTGTGGGCCAGGACATGGTGTTGCAATCCGCCTTTGGTGATAGTGGACACACAACCTTTTTTATCAAAAATGAAAAAGATTTCCGGCGCTACGAGCAAAAAATCGTTGATCAGGGCGAAATCAAGATCATGAAACGCATTGATTGCCGCGGCTCGGCGATTGAAGCGTGTGCGACCAAAGAAGGTACAATGGTAGGCCCGTTAATGACCGAACTGGTCGGTTTCAAACAATTGACACCTTATCGCGGTGGCTGGTGCGGCAATGAAATATTCCCCGGTGCATTTACCGAAGACATTCGCGAAAAAACCCGCAAATACACTGAGCAATTTGGTAATCAACTGGCCAGGGAAGGCTACCGCGGTTATTTCGAACTCGATTTTCTCATCGACAAAAATGATGGCGAAGTCTATCTCGGCGAATGTAACCCGCGCGTTACCGGAGCAAGCTCCATGACCAATCATGCAGCCTTTGCCCATGCTGATGCACCCTTGTTCCTGTTCCATCTGCTTGAATTTTCCGATGTGCCCTTTAATCTTGATGTCGCCGAACTCAACCGCCGCTGGGCGGACCGCGACAATATTGACGATTGGTGCCAGATGATCATCAAGCACACTGAAGACAGTGTCGACATCCTCACCCAGGCACCGGAAAGCGGCATCTGGAAATTATTGCCTGATGGCTCGGTTGAGTTTGACCGCTTTGATTATCATCGCCGCGCTGTGGGCAGCGAGCAAGAAGCTTTTTTCCTGCGCATTTCCAACGTTGGTGATTATCGCTATGAGGGCGCCGATCTTGGCATTCTGATCACCCGTGGCCGCGCCATGGGCAAGGGGTTTCATCTCAATAACCGGGCAAAGCAGTGGATTGAAGGTATGAAATCCCAATTCAAGGCCGCTCCCCTGCCCACCGCCGAGCCCGTGTCGTTAAGCGATCCAGCCTTCAAGATAATGTAAGTTTTCCGTTCATGGATCTGATTTTCGAAACCATATTTGAAACCAAAGCAGGCAGTGCCTGGCAACGCCAGTTCCAAAGGTTCTGGCCGGCTTACAGGAAATGGTTTTTAAGCGAAGGTATCTCCAGCCGACAAACCTATCTGGCCGGGCTGCGGGCCTTAAAAGCCCACATGCCCGAACTTGTCCCCACCTACGAAACCTTGTGCGAACTGGCCGGTGGCGGCGATCTCGCTGCGCGGTTTTTAAGTTTTTATCGCCCGCCGCTTTATCTTTCCGGCTGCTCCCAGGCGGTCTGGCTCGGCGATGAACCGATGCTGGTGCGCAACTATGATTATGCCCCCAACCTGTGTGACGGCATCATCCTCGACAGTGCCTGGAACGGCAAACGCGTGATTGCCATGTCGGATGGCATGTGGGGCGTGGTTGACGGCATGAATGACGCGGGCCTCGCCCTGTCACTGACCTTTGGTGGCCGTCGCGTCGTCGGTGACGGCTTTGGCGTGCCGTTAATCCTGCGCTATATTCTGGAGTTTTGCGACACCACCAAACAAGCCGTTGCGGTTTTAAAACGCGTGCCGTGTCATATGGCTTACAACATTACCGTTGTGGATCGCAGCTCTGCCTATGCCACCGCTTACCTTTCACCCGACCGGGAAGTCGTTATATCCAACACCCGTGTTGCCACCAACCATCAAGAACATGTGGAATGGCATCAACATGCCCGCACCACCGCCACAGTGGAACGTGAACGCTTTTTGCTTCAGCGCCTCACCATGCACGAAGAACCCGCCGACAGGTTTATCGCCGCATTCCTGAAACCACCGCTTTATTCCACCAGTTTTTCCAAAGGCTTTGGCACCATCTACACTTCTGTTTACTGGCCTGCCAGAAGCCTGGCCGAATTTCACTGGCCCGGCGACAGGTGGCAACACAAGCTCGGCAAGACCGCCAATGAGCGCCGCCATATACGCTATCCCGATGGCCTCGTGGCTTAAAACCAATCAACGCATAATAAAATCTAGGAATCTCAATGGCTGATCTTTTGACACTGGACAATCTTTTCACTTTAGGCATGCTGGTCTTGCTGCATGCGGTTTTAGGTTTTGACAACCTGTTGTATATTGCCCTTGAATCCCAACGCGTTACTCCTGAAAACCAGGCCCGTGTACGTAAGATAGGTATTATAATCGCCCTTGTTTTGCGTATCGTGTTGCTTTTGGCACTCACCCAGGCGGTACAATATTTCCAGACACCGTTCTTCTCGCTAAGCTGGCCGGGCATTTTCGAAATAACCCTCAATTTTCACAGCATGATCGTCCTCGCCGGCGGTGTATTCATCATATATGCAGCGCTCAAGGAAATACTCCATATGTTGTCCGTGGAAAATTTGGGAGAGGCGGATGATACATCAAAACTGCGCTCGGTAACCTCGGCAATATCCTGGATAGTGGCGATGAACCTTGTCTTTTCGTTTGATACCATTCTGTCAGCCATGGCGCTGACGGATAATTTCTGGATCATGGCCATTGCAGTGGTAATTTCAGGGATATTGATGTTGTTGTTGGTGGATAATGTGGCGGAGTTTTTGAAAAAGAACCGCATGTACGAAGTGCTCGGCCTGTTTATCCTGTTTATTGTCGGCATATTGCTGCTGTCCGATGGCGGCAAACTGGCGCAACTGTCCTTTTTCGACTACCCGATCGAACCGATGGCAAAATCAACCTTCTATTTCGTCATTGCCGTTCTGATCATCGTCGATGTTATTCAGGGTCGCTACCAGAAAAAGCTCGACCGCCAACGCAAACGCGGCGGTTAAAATGTCAGCAATATGCCGGGTATTTCTGACATATCCCGGCAACCTTTGAAGCCACCGCAGCACTTACGATACCGGTCCGCCCGCCAGCCTCCGCCTCAATCAGATCGGCAATCATGTTGCCGACATTCTCAATGTCGGCCTCGCCCAGCCCGCGCGTGGTCACGGCACCGACGCCAAGCCGCAAACCAACCCATTCAGACGGTTTGACGCTGTCAAAAGGTATCGGGTTTTTGTTTGAGGTAAGATGGCCTGCGGCAAGAGCATCCTGTGCGCGCTGGCCATTGATGCCGCTGGCTGACAGGTCCAGCAGCACGATATGCGTATCGGTTCCACCGCTGACAATCTTCACACCGCGTCGCATCAATGTTTCAGCCAGCCTGACCGCATTGGCTTTCAGCCTGTGGCCATAGCGCTTAAACTCCGGTTTCAGCGCCTCGCCCAGACACACCGCCTTGGCCGCAATAATCTGGCTGTGCAGACTGCCCTGCACACCGGGAAAAACAGCCGATTGCAGTTTCTTTTCCCAACTCAAATCATTGGATAAAATAAGCCCGCCACGCGGACCGCGCATGGTCTTGGTGGTGGTACAGGTGACAATATCGGCATGCGGCAGGGGCGAGGGATGAACACCGGCTGCCACCAGCCCGGCAAAATGCGCCATGTCAACAAGGAATATTGCCCCCACTCTGTCGGCAAGAGTGCGCAAACGCTGAAAATCAATTTCACGCGGGTAAGCCGAGCCGCCGGTTATCAACAAGGCCGGCTTAAAATCAATCGCCTGACGCTCAACAGCGTCATAGTCAATTCTGCCTGTTGCGCCATCAACATTGTAATGCGCAGCCTCAAACCAGCGACCTGACAGATTGGGCGGTGCGCCATGGCTCAAATGCCCGCCAGCCTGAAGACCGAGGCTTAAAATACGGTCCCCCGGCTTTAATATGGCAAAAAACACCGCCTGGTTGGCCTGCGTGCCCGAATGCGGCTGCACATTGACATAGGCGCAATTGAACAATTCTTTGGCCCGGTCAATGGCGGCTTGTTCGGCCACATCCATAAACTCACCGCCGCCATGAAACCGGTTGCCGGGATAGCCCTCAAGCGTCTTGTTGGTAATCTGGTGCCCCAGAGCATCGAGCACCGCACGACTCACCATATTTTCTGAGGCAATAAGTTCCAGCTGCGTTTCCTGACGATGGGCTTCATCCTCCAGCGCCTTGGCAATAAGCGCATCGGTTTGGCTCAAGGACGTTGTGAAAAAACTGTTGGCCATCGGTTTTCCTTCGCCTGAAAATATGTGATGAATGACGGGCTCGAAACCATTTGCCCTAACACGTCAATAAAGCCATTTGCAACCGGGAAAAGTCCAATGCCGCGCTTTGCTGCAAACCTGACGATGATGTTCAATGAAGTCCCGTTTGTCGACCGTTTTGGTGCAGCCGCAAAGGCAGGTTTTAAAGGTGTCGAATTCCTGTTCCCTTATGATTTTCCATCTGAGGTTTTAGCTGAACAATTGCATCGTTACGGCCTTCAACAGGTATTGTTCAACACGCCGGCGGGAAACTGGCAGGCCGGAGAACGCGGACTGGCGTGTCTTCCCGGTCGTGAAGCTGAGTTCGAAGACCATCTCGAAACAATATTGGCATATGCTGGCGTTCTGGACTGTAAACAGATACATATGCTGGCCGGTGTACCGCCGCTGGACTGTCCGTCACATCAGGCCGAAGATACTTATATCAACAACTTGCGTAAAGCCGCCGGAATTTGCCGCCCCCATGGTATCACCGTCATGATTGAGCCGATAAATCACGGCGACATGCCCGGATATTTTCTTCACCATCAGGCCCAGGCAATTGAATTGCTGCAACTGGCCGGACAAGTCAATATAGCCTTGCAAATGGATATTTATCACTGTCAGATCACCGAAGGATGCCCGGCCAAACTCATTCGCGAAAATTTTGCCCATATCGGTCATTTTCAAATCGCCGGTGTGCCCGGACGCCATGAACCTGATATCGGCGTAATCGATTACCCGGCTCTTTTTGGCATCATTGATGATCTCGATTATACTGGCTGGATTGGTTGCGAATATCACCCGGTTGCACAGACTGAAGCAGGATTAGGGTGGGCTTCTCCCTACGCAATAGGATAGATTTATGAAAGTTGTGATTTTAGGTGGACATGGGTTTTTAGGCACCATGCTGGCCCAGCGCCTGATGGCTAAAGATAACGCTCGTCAAGGCATTGATGAACTGGTTCTGGTTGATCAAATGTCGCCCCAGATTTCCATAGAAGGTGCCACCTCCTTCATTGGCGACATAGCCGATCCCGGTTTTCTCAAAACCGTCATAGATGAGAAGGTCACGAGTATTTTCCACCTCGCCGCTGTGGTCAGCGCTGCCGCCGAAGCTGATTTTGATTTAGGCATGCGGGTAAATCTTGACGCTACCCGAAACGTGCTGGAATGTTGCCGCAATCTGCCCCGGCCACCACGTCTGGTATTTTCAAGTTCGCTGGCGGTATTTGGCAACGCTCCTTCAGTGGTTATGGACGACACCCCTGCCCTGCCACTGTCTTCTTATGGCACCCAGAAAGTCATCGGCGAATATCTCGTCTGCGAATATACCCGCAAAGGATTTGTTGATGCCAGATGCATCCGCCTGCCTACCATCACCATCCGCCCCGGCAAACCCAACAAGGCGGCATCTTCCTTTATCAGCTCGATCTTGCGTGAGCCGTTGCAAGGCCTTGAAGCCATCTGCCCGGTCAGGCGCCACATGATGTTGTGGGTACAGTCTCCACCCACGGCAATTGAAAACCTCATCCACGCCCATGACACACCACCAAGTGCCTGGGATGAAGGCCCGCGCATTGTCAACCTGCCCGGCCTCACCGTCAGTGTCGATGAAATGGTCGCAGCCCTGAAACGAGCCGGGGGCGATACCTCACTCATTCACTGGCAAAACGATGGTGAAATCGAGCGGCTGGTGGGCTCATGGCCCGGTGCCATGAACACAGCGCGCGCCGGTCAAATGGGATTTAAGGGCGATGACAGCATTGATGGTATAATCAGGGATTACCTTGATTTACCGGTAAAACCATCCACCCGCTGAGCCAGCGCCCAAGGTAACAGCGAAAATCGCTAG